>JANOEM010000544.1:0-32871 GCA_031413195.1 Actinomycetes bacterium | reverse complement strand
TCTGCCAATCGGGCAGCGGCCGGTGGAACCTGTCTTGCCCATTCGCTGATTCGATCGGCCGACTCGATGTGCACGATCAGCGGATGATCGACGGGGCGCTGCTTGACCGCAAAGATCCGCCGGACGGCGTGTTCGTTGCCGGCATCGGCGGCCAGTCCGTACACGGTCTCGGTCGGCAATCCGATCAGCCCGCCCCGACGCAATACCCCGACTGCGATGTCGACGGGATCGCTCTGGTGCGTCACTCCGGGGCGGCGTCGAGGAATTCGAGCGCCGCATCGATGAAGCCGAACGCCTCGGGCGTCGCGAAGTGATCGACCTTTCTCAAAGTCACCAACTTGGAGTTCGGCAGCGCTGCTGCGAGGCGGTCGCCCGGCCCGGCAAAGTCGAGGTCACCGATCGCGATGAGCGTCGGGCACGTCACCGCTGCCAGTTCATCGAGATGAAACGGGCCGCTCGACGGCCGACGCATCACGGCGGCGAGGGCCTCGCGGTCGTTACCGGCCTGGTTGGCATACTGCACGAACAGGCGTGCCACGTTGTCGTCGGGGTCGCCGGCGCCGTCAAGTGCGGCCAGGATCTTTGCGGTGCCGCTGGTATCGGTGCTGAACACGTTTTCGCCGATACCCGCCAGAATCAGGCGGCTGAAGCGATGGGGCTGTCTGCACGCCAGCCGGAGCAGGGTGAGCGCTCCCAGCGAGAAACCGATCGCATCGACCGGCTCGTCCGGCAACACGTCGATGATTCGACTCGTGAGGTCGGCATATTCTGCCGGGTCGTGGGGCTTCGGGGCATCGCCGTGACCCAACAGATCGACGCCGATCACCTCGCGGTCGGCATCTTCGAGCAACGCCGTGAAGCCGCTCTTCTGCCAGGTGTTCCGAAACGATCCACCCCAGCCGTGGACGAGGACAACCGGTGTAGTCATGACCGCGAGGATAGTCGGCTCGGTTGATGCACCCGTCCGCTCGCCGCGCCCCGTAGCCTGTGGGACGCCCTTCCTGGGCCGATGTGACGATGCCATTGTCGCTCGCCTTTTCGGCAATACAACGAGGTTCCCTTCATGCAGTTTCTGAACGAAATCCCGCCCTACGACTTGACGTACAGCGATGTGTTCATGGTGCCCAGCCTGTCGTCGGTGCCGAGCCGGTTTGCCGTTGATCTCAGCACGCCCGATGGACTGGGGACCACGATCCCGATCGTGGTTGCGAACATGACAGCGGTCGCCGGTCGGCGGATGGCAGAGACCGTCGCCCGTCGCGGTGGCCTCACCGTCTTGCCCCAGGACATCCCGCTCGACGTCATCGAGACCGTTGTGAACTTCGTCAAGACTCGTCACCCTGTCTTCGAAACCCCGATCACGCTCTCGCCGCAGCACACCGTCGGTGATGCACTCGGCCTGATCCACAAGCGGGCCCACGGAGCTGTCGTGATCGTCGACGACGAATCGCGGCCGATCGGCATCTTCACCGAACACGATGCCACCGGGTTCGATCGCTTCACCCAACTGCAGAACGTGATGAGCCGCGACCTGATCACGGTGAACGCAGCGGTCACGGCGGAGGAGATCTTCGATCGCTTGTCCGGCCAGCGGCTGACGGTGGCACCGGTCGTCGACGACGACGGCCGGTTGTTGGGATGCGTTACCCGCAAGGGCGCCTTGCGCAGCACCATCTACACGCCGGCGCTCGACCCACAGGGCCGATTGATGATCGCGGTCGCCGTCGGTATCAACGGCGACCCGGCAACCCGAGCGAAGGCTCTGATGGACATGGGTGTTGACGTGCTGGTCATCGATACGGCTCACGGTCACCAGACCAGAACGCTTCGTGCTATCGAAGAGGTGAGGGCCGTCGCCGCCAACGTCCCCATCGTTGCCGGCAACGTCGTGACCGTGGCTGGGACCACGGCGCTGATCGACGCCGGCGCAGACATCCTCAAAGTCGGAGTCGGCCCGGGCGCGATGTGCACCACCCGGATGATGACCGGTGTGGGCCGCCCGCAGTTCTCGGCAGTTCTCGAATGTGCCGCCGAAGCAAGTCGTCACGGTAAGCACGTCTGGGCCGACGGGGGAGTGCGTTACCCTCGCGACGTTGCGCTCGCCCTCGCTGCCGGCGGAGCGAGCGTGATGTTGGGGTCATGGTTTTCCGGCACGTATGAGTCGGCGGCCGACACGCTTCGTTCGCCCGACGGGCTGCTCTACAAGGAGAGCTTCGGCATGGCATCGAATCGGGCGGTGAAGAATCGGACCCGGTTCGAGACACCGTTCGAGAGAGCAGCAAAGGAGCTCTTCGAGGAGGGCATCAGCACGTCGCGGATGTACCTCGACCCCGACCGTCCGGGGGTTGAGGACATCATCGATCAGATCGTCGCCGGTGTACGTTCGGCCTGCACCTATGCGGGCGCCGCGACGATCCCCGAACTTCACCAACGAGCACTCGTCGGTGTGCAGAGCGCTGCAGGATACGAAGAAGGGCGCCCGCAGGGCACCAACTGGTGAAGGTGATCGCAATCGACGGACCGGCCGGCGCAGGCAAATCCACGATCGCGAGGGCGCTGGCGGCCCGGCTCGGGCTCGACTACCTCGATACCGGTGCGATGTACAGGGCGGTCACCTTCGCTGCGATGCGCCATGGGATCGAGTTGAACGATCGATCGGCGATCGGTGAATTGGCGCGGACCGTCACGATGGACGTCGGTGATCAGGGGGTTGTGGTCGACGGTGTCGACGCGACCGCCCAGATCCGCAGTAGCGAGGTCACCGCTGCGGTGAGCCTGGTGGCAGCGAACAGCGAGGTTCGCGAGGAGCTCCGAGCCCGGCAACGCCGATGGGCAGATCAACGCGGCGGGGGGGTGATCGAGGGTCGTGACATCGGATCAGTGGTGTTCCCCGAGGCAACACTGAAGTTGTATCTCACGGCGTCGCCGCGGGTCCGTGCAGAGCGGCGAGTGGCGGAAGTCGGCGGGGATGTCGACGAGATCGAACACGCCATTGCCGTGCGCGATGACAAGGACTCGAGCCGAGCGGACAGTCCGCTTCGCGAGGCTCGCGGATCGATGGTGATCGACACCACAGGTCTCGGCATCGAGGACGTAGTGGCCTTGATCGAGGCTGCATTGAACGGTGGGCAGTGAGATGAGCAAGGTCGATGCCTTCCTGGTCAAACAGAGTCTGCTGAGCAAGGCGAACTATCAGTTCTTCAAGGCTTTGACGACGGGCACGCTGCGAATCCTGACCCGGATGCGTGTCGAAGGCCGCGAGAACGTACCCAAGACGGGCGGGTTCGTGCTTGCGCCGGTGCACAGGAGCTATGTCGACACCCCGATCTCGGCAGCCGTCACGCATCGACGGCTTCGGTACATGGCCAAGGACTCGATGTGGACGAACCGTCCCTTTGGCTGGCTGATCTCGTCAGTCGGCGGGTTCCCGGTGTCGCGGGGCACGACCGACATCGAAGCGCTCAAGCGATGCTTCCTGCTGCTCGAGCAGGGAGAGCCCATCGTGATGTTCCCAGAGGGTGAGCGGAAGTCGGGACCTGTCGTGCAAACACTGTTCGAGGGCGCCGCCTACGTTGCTGCCCGTGGCAACGTGCCCATCCTCCCCGTCGGAATCGCCGGGTCGGAACAGGTGATGCCAAAGGGTGCGAAGATGATCCACCCCCGCAAGGTGCACGTGATCGTCGGGGCGCCGATCTACGCGGTCATCCCCGAGAACGGCAGAGCACCGCGTAGCGAGGTCAAGCGCCTGACCGCAGAGCTGCACCAGGAACTGCAACGACTGCTCGACACCGCGACGGAACGGCTCGCGGCGCGCTGATCTGGGATCAATCTGAGAAGTACGCGGTCAGTGCCCTCGTGAGATATTGCGGGTCGTCCACTCCGCACAGTTCTCGGGCGCTGTGCATCGAGAGTTGCGGCACGCCGACATCGACGGTGGGAATGCCGAGCTTCGTCGCAGTGATCGGGCCGATGGTCGAGCCGCACGGCATGTTGTTACGCGAGACGAATACCTGCCACGGGACGTCGGCCCGCTCGCACGCGCGTTGGAACGTGGTGGCTGTCGCCGCGCTGGTCGCGTATCGCTGGTTCGCGTTGACCTTGATCGCCGGCCCGTGGTTGATGAGCGGTCGATGACCGGGTTCATGGCGTTCCGGATAGTTGGGATGCACGGCGTGAGCGTTGTCGGCCGAAATGCAACTCGAACCGGCCAACGCACGATGGAAGCCGTCTCTGTCTGTTCCGTTGCCGAGCGACAACCGCTCGAGCACTGCGGAGAGCAGCGGTCCTGCTGCTCCGCTGGGGCTCTCGGACCCGACTTCTTCGTGGTCGAACAGCGCGATCACCGAGGTGTGGCCCGACCCGGTTGGTGCGGCGACGAGGGCTTCGGTGGCCGCCCAACAACTGACCTGGTTGTCGAGCCGGGCACTCGCGATCAGCGTCTGGTCGGCGCCGATGACCGCGGCGGGAGTCGTGTCGAACAAGCAGAGCTCCCACCACGCGACATCGAGGATGGGAACATCGAGGCGATCCGCGAGCCAGATCGCGAAGTCGCCGTCGGTGGGTGCTCCAGTTCCCCAGATCGGTGTCAGGTGTTGCTGCTTGTCGAGCAGCAGGCCTTTGTCGTTGACGTCGCGATCGAGGTGGATGGCGAGTTGAGGGATTCGGGCGATCGGTTCGTGCACCGCGATGTCGGTGACCGAACCATCGCGCAGCACGACCCGACCTGCGATTCCGAGATCTCGGTCGAGCCACGAGTTGGCGAGCACACCTCCGTAGACCTCGACCGCAAGTTGACGCCATCCGAGCAGTCCGGTATCCGGGCGCGGCTTGATTCGCAGGCACGGCGAATCGGTGTGGGCGCCGACGATGCGGTACGTGTCGCCCGGTCGGCCCGAACCGGTGGCGCTCGATCCGCTCGTGGCAGACGATTGTCGCCAGGCAACCAGGGCTCCACCACGAACGACATAGCCGTTCTCGAGCGATTCCCAAGGCGAGTGTTCGCGCTGGGGGCGAAAGCCGGCGCCATCCAAGCGTTCGACTGATGATGCGACTGCGTGCCAAGGCGACGGTGATGCGTCCAGGTAGGCGAGAAGGTCGTCGGTGCTCACGTCACTTACCGTAGAGCCCGATCGGGAGCCCCGACCCACGAAGATGTGCTGTTTCATTGATCGTGAGCACCTGTCGTTGGCCGTTCTGGCCGGCCACCACTCGGTGGATCGATGTGTAGTTGGGGTAGAAGAAGTTGTTCCGATCGACCGTTTCCAGGACTCTTGCGAGGTACGCGTTGATCACCCCTCCATGGCAGACGACAGCCACGCTCTGGCTGCGATGGTTCGCAACGATCTGGTCGATGGCGGTGATGGTCCGCGTGGAGAACTGCTCCTTGGTCTCGGGTCGATCGGACCAATCGTCTTCGAGCATCCGCTGCCACCGCGGATCGTTGGAAGCCTTGAGTTCCTCGACAGGCACGTACTCGCTTGACTCGCGGTCAAACTCGGCGATGTCGTCGACGATCGCGAGAGGCAAGGAGAGCCTTGCTGAGAGCGGTTCTGCCGTTTGGATCGCCCGCCGCAGCGGACTCGCATAGATTGCGTCCAACGTCTCGAGCGCGAGGTACTCGGACAACAGCAGCGCCTGGGCGAGTCCCGCCTCGCTCAGTTCGGGGTCGGCCGATCCCTCTACCAACTCTCTTCGAACGGGCAACGCATGACGGATCAACAACAAGTCCATGGACGCATAGGTAATCACCTGTGAACGGTCGAACGAAGATCGTGGCGACGATCGGTCCGGCGAGCGAATCCCCGGAGACCCTCGCAGCGATGATTCTCGCGGGGGTTGATGTGGTCCGCCTGAACCTGAGTCATGGGCCATTGGACGAGCACATCCAGCGTTTGCGGGTAGTCCGAGCGGCGGCGGCGGCGGTCGGTAAGCCGGTTGCGGTCCTCGCTGACTTGCCCGGGCCGAAAGTTCGCGCAGGCCGGTTTCCCGATGGCGGCGCATCTTTGCTTGTCGGGCACAGCATCTCGATGCGCCCCGGTACCGACGCCAGCAGCGGGACCGATGTCTGCGTCGACTACCCGACCCTGCTGATCGACGTCCAGCCAGGTGACCGGATGGTGGTCGGCGACGGTGGCATCTCGCTACGTTGTACGTCCGTCCACTCCAATTTCTTGCTGGCCCTTGTCGAGTCGGGCGGCCTCGTCCAAGGTCGCCCCGGGGTGCACCTGCCGAGTGAACGGCTTCGGCTCACGGCACCGACTGCAGAGGACTTGGTGCTCGCGGCTGCCATGGCGGCTGAGGGCGTTGATTTCCTCGGTGTCTCGTTCGTGCGGGAGGCAGCCGACATCGAACAGGTCCGCCGCGCTGTCATGCCTCACGCGACGCGGCTGGTTGCCAAGATCGAGACGATTCCCGCGATCACGAATCTCGAGGCGATCATCGAGGTCAGCGATGCAGTGATGGTCGCACGCGGAGACCTCGGCATCGAGTGTCCGCTCGAGGACGTTCCCCATCTCCAGAAGAAGATCATCCGCCACTGCGTCGGCGTCGGCGTGCCGGTGATCACGGCGACCCAGATGTTGGAGAGCATGATCCAGTCGCCGGCTCCCACCCGCGCCGAAGTGAGCGATGTCGCCAACGCCGTATTCGACGGGACCGATGCGGTGATGTTGTCAGCTGAGACGGCGGTCGGCCATGACCCCGTGCTGGTCATCCGCACGATCGCCCAGATCGCGGAACGAGCGGAGCGCGAAGCGAACTACGCGCAGTGGGCCGCTCGACTCGGCCGCGAGCAACGTCGGCACTGGACTGACAGCAGCGACCGGATCACGATGGCGATCACGCACGCGTGTGCTCAGGCGGCGGCCGACGCGGGAGCCGAGGCGATCCTCTGCTGCACCCGTTCCGGACGCACCGCCGCAGCGATGGCGAGATTCCGACCGGATGCGAATCTGATCGGTGTAAGCCCTGACCCGGCGACCGTCAGGGCGATGTGCCTCACCTGGGGGGTGCGCCCGATTTGGGTCGACAGCTACACGTCGACGGACGAACTCGTCTGGTTCGCGATCGAGTCAGCCGTGCAAGCGCAATTGATCACGCTCGGGTCGGTCGTGGCCGTACTCGCCGGCGCGCCGGATCGCCCGAGTGGGGCTGCGACCGATGTGCTCCGGTTGGTACGAGTCGAGTGAGCTCGACGTCTCCTCAATGGCGGATCTCCGCCGACGAGGCCGGTGACCCGGATGCGCCGCTGGTCGTCGTCATCCACGGCACGATGGATCGTTCGACAGGCATGTTGCGATTGAGCCGGCGCTTGGACCGCGAGTTCCGCGTCGTTCGCTACGACCGTCGTGGCTACGGCAGTTCGATTGCGCCGAACGGCGACTTCGGCACCGACGCGTTCGTGATGCGTCATCAGGTTGCCGACCTGGTTGAGACCCTTGCCGGTCGGCGGGCCTTGCTGATCGGACACAGCTACGGAGGCAATGTCGCGCTCAGCACAGCGATGCATCATCCCGACCTGGTTGCCGGAGTGGCCGTGTACGAGGCACCGATGTCGTGGGAGCCGTGGTGGCCAGGAACCACAGCCGGCGCCGCTGCCCGCGCGACCGAAGGCACAGCCGCAGACGCGGCCGAACGCTTCATGCGACGGCTGATCGGCGATCCGGCGTGGGAGTCGCTCCCCGACAAGACTCGTGCGGTTCGACGTTCGGAAGGACCGGCGATGGTGGGTGAACTCCGCGACCTGCATGCCAATCGTCCGTGGCTCGCTGACAAGGTCTCATGTCCCGTGGTACTGGGTGTCGGGTCGCGCGGGGCTGAACACCACCTCGACGGCATGCGCCGAATGAACGAGATGATCCCCCAGAGCACCCTGGTCGAACTCGCTGGGTGCCGTCACGACGCGCCGAACAGTCACTCCGAGTTGTTCGCCGAAGCAATCGTGCGCCCGCTCGCGATCGCCTCAGGTCCACCCTGGTCGGACGCAGTTGCCTGTCGGCCGTCTGCGACGAGTTAGGCGACGGTCGTCCCCGGTTGGTTCGCAACGGTGGGGACAGTGGGAACGGTCGGAAGCGGGGGCGGGTCGATCGTGATGTCCTGACCGAAGAACGAGCACGTGACGACACGCCCGTCCGTGATCGTCTGGACATCGTCAGCGCACTGCTGCAGCGATTGACGCTGGGTCCACACCGCGAACACCAGGCCACCGACGACGAGGAGCAGGATCGCCTTCTGGCTGAAGCCGGACAGGATCTTCACCATCAACAGAGCGATCACCACCAATCCGATCACGACGAGGATCGCGACGTTCTTCGCGGACGCATAGGTCAGGGCGTACATGCGCTCCACGATAGGGGGGTCGGTCGGTGGTCGCAGTGGATGCGCAGGTCTCGTCGGCCGACCCCGGTCGTAGTGTGGTGGCCATGAGCGACGACCGCCCGATCCATCTCACTCCACAGGGACCTCCGTCCACCGTCTTGCCGCCGGCGGACCCACAGGCGGCGAAGGCCTTGGCAGACGCATTGGCGATGGACCCGTCTCTGCGGCGGGACGCCGTCGCTGCTGTCGTTGCCCGTTGGCCGCGATTCGTCGATGCGTGGGCTGCGTTGGGTGATCTCGGCCGCGACCAGATCGAACGATACGCGGCGTATCGGGTCGGCTATCACCGAGGGCTCGACACGTTGCGAGCCAATGGTTGGCGCGGGTCCGGCTATGTCCGTTGGGCCCACGAGACCAACCGCGGATTCCTGCGAGCCCTGCGTGGACTCGGCCAAATGGCCGATCAGATCGGCGAGGCCGACGAAGCCGAACGGATCCTGTTGTTCATCGGCCAGCTCGATCCATCCGGTGTTCCATCGCAGGGATGAGCGCTCCAGCGATACTCGGCGCAGTTCTCGTCGGTGGTCGAAGCCGGCGAATGGGACGCGACAAGGCATTGATCGAGATCGATGGTGTCGCGCTGGTCGATCGGATCGCTGCCACCTTGAGGCAGGGTGGGTGCGCTGACGTGATTGTCGTCGGCCCGCAGCGGCTTGCCGGCTCGAACCTGCATATCGACGACCTCGCCCCGGGGGAGGGGCCGCTCGGAGGAATTCTCACTGCGCTCAGAGCGGCTGCGTCTGCTGGGGCAGATGGCGTGTTCGTGGTCGCCTGCGATCTGCCCGGTCTCGATTGTTCGACTGTGTCTGCGTTGCTCGAAGTGGCCGGCACGTTGATGCCGTCGACGACGGGCACGCTGCCCTCGGTGGTCGTCGCGAGATCCGATCGGCTGGAACCGCTCTGTGCAGTCTGGAGCCCTGGCTGCTCCACGGTGCTGCAGCATCACTTCGATCGCGGTGAACGTTCGGTCATCGGGGCGCTGTCGGCGATTTCGACGATTTCGGCGATCGAAGTCCCCGTCGATTCCAGAGCGCTGCGAAATGCGAACGTCCCTGATGACCTGGTGAATGACTAGCCTGCGTGCCCATGGCAGTGCACGAGATCGATATCGAGGAGTTGGCCGAGGAACTGGCCGCCGACCGCGACTACCCGCTCCGGCTGATCGACGTTCGCGAGGTGGACGAATACGTCAGTGGTCACGTTCCCGGGGCGCGGTTGATCGTCCTCGGCGAGGTTGCCGACAACATCGACGCTTTCCGCGGCACTGGTCCGGCGTATGTGATCTGTCGATCCGGGGCGCGCAGCATGCGGGCATGTGAGTTCCTCGAGTCTGAGGGAGTCGAGGCAGTCAACATTGCCGGTGGGACGATGATGTGGACGATGAGTGGCCGCGAGGTCGTGACTGGTGACAAGCCCTCGTGACCTACACGTGGGTGGATACCCAAGCCGGCCTGGTCGATCTCGTCGAGACGCTGCTTCGAGAACCGCGGTATGCGTTCGATACCGAGTTCCACCGGGAGCGGACCTATTTCCCGCGACTCGCCTTGGCCCAGTTCGGATGGGCGACCGGCCTTGCTCTTGTCGACCCGTTGGCGGTCGATGTCACGGCGCTGCGGCCCCTCCTCGACAGTGACACCGTGGCCGTGATGCATGCTGCCCAACAGGACCTCGACGTCCTCACTCATTCGTGCGGTGCTATCCCGAAGCGCTTGTTCGATACGCAGCTCGCGGCGGGTTTCGTCGGTTACGGCACCCCGTCGCTTGCCAGCCTGCTGCAGGGTGAACTCAAGATCAGCGTTCCGAAAGGCGACCGGCTCACCGACTGGCTCCGTCGACCGCTCACCGAGGATCAGAAGACCTACGCAGCGAGCGATGTCGCTCATCTGCTCGATTTGCAGGATCTGCTTGTCTCCCAATTGAATCGGTCCGGTCGGATCGGGTGGGCGGAAGCGGCATGCGAGGAGTTGCGGGTGAAGCCCGTCAGCGGAAACGACCCCGACGGTGCCTGGCTCCGCCTCAAAGATGTCCGCACGCTGAAGCCGAAAGCCCGCGGCGTTGCGAGGGCGCTTGCAGCATGGAGAGAACGTCGGGCAATGGCGGTGGACTCCCCGGTACGTCAGGTTCTTCCCGATCTCGCGATCTTGGGCATCTCCCAGAAACAGCCCCGAACGGTCGAGGAACTGGCCCATGCCCGAGGTGTCGACGAACGTCATTGGCGGGGCAATCTCGGCAAGGAGATCATTGCTGCTGTAGAGCGAGGCCTTTCCGAAGAGCTCCCGCTGCCCGCAGCCGACGGCGAGGATCTCGACCGCAACCTCCGGCCGGCCATCACGCTCGTTTCGGCGTGGGTCAGCGAGCTTGCCCGCCAGGAGAAGATCGACACGGCACTGCTCGCGACGCGCGGTGACATCGTTGCGCTGCTGCG
Organism: Actinomycetes bacterium; assembly: GCA_031413195.1. Taxonomy (GTDB): domain Bacteria; phylum Actinomycetota; class Acidimicrobiia; order Acidimicrobiales; family Ilumatobacteraceae; genus WLMZ01. Next base: position 22,070 of record JANOEM010000544.1, on the reverse strand, counting down.
CGGCGACACCGATGCGCGGTTGTCCCACGGATGGCGGGCCGAGATGCTCGGCGACAACGTGACGCGCCTCGTCGAGGGCCGAGCGGGACTGACCTTCGACGGACGCGGCGGCCTTAGATTGATCGACGTCCCGACCGGGTGACTCGGGACAGTCGTTTCCAGAGCTGATCGAACGCGATCGATACATCTGCAGAGCGAGCACCGTAGCTATGGATTGCTCGGCGTTCACCGGTCGCCTGGTTGACGATGACGCGCTGCGGGATCGTTGGTTGCCAGACCGCCCTCTTGCCGACGATCCGGGTCAATTCGTCGTATCGACGGTCGGCCTCACCAGAAATCGCCGGCACCTTGTTGACGATCACCCCGGCGAGCTCGAGTTCGCTGTTGTGGTCGTCCCAGACCTGGTCGATCACGTCCGCGACGGCGCTGATCCCGCGTAGACCGAGCGCCGACGGCTCGACGACGATGATCGCGTGATCGGCAGCCGTGAGGCCGCTGGTCGTGAGATTACCGAGGCTCGGCGGGCAGTCGATCAGCACGGCGTCGTAGCCACGGGCAAGGTCTTCGAGCGCCGTTCGGAGCCGTCGAGGTTTGCCCTGCTCTCGGACCTGCAACCTGCTCGAAGCCGGCATCACATGAATGTTCGCGCTCCACGTCGATTCGTAGATCGCCTCCGCCGGGTTGGCGTTGTCGAGCACTTCGGCCGTTGACACGGGCACGTCGTCGGGTTCGATGCCGAGAACCCACGTACTCGCCGCCTGCGGATCGAGGTCGACCACCAACACCCGGCGGCCCACTGCCGCGGCAGCGGAGGCGAGGCCGAGCGTGACCGTGGTCTTACCGACCCCACCTTTTTGGTTGAGCAGAGCAACGATTCGACCCATCGCCCCATGTTGCCATGCCGGCCGTGTCAGGGCAGCAGGAGGATTTCGGCTGATCGTGCCGAGATCGTGCCGCCGGACCGCTGATCTGCGCTGATCGGCTCGCCCGTGACACTGCTCAACACCACGGTGGCACCGATCGCCTCGGGAACCTCGACCGGCTCGTCGCCGAGATTGAGCACGACCAGGTATCGCCGAGCGCCGTCAGAGCGTTCGTAGACGACCGCGTCGTCGTCGTGTTCGAACATTGTGAAAGTCCCGGTCTGCAGTGCGCGATGTTGGTGGCGGATCCGCAGCATGGTGCGGTAGAGGTGCAGGATCGAGCCGGCTTCGACCTGCAGCGCAGTGACGTTTCGGTGCTCGCCCTCTGGCGCGAACGGCAACCACGCGCCGTTCGTCCAACCGTGATTCGGCTCGCTCGTCCACGGGATCGGCGCCCGGCAACCATCGCGCCCTCCGGGGTCAGCCTGGGTGTCCGGAGACACGTCGGCATCGATCAGGCCGAGTTCCTCGCCCTGATAGATGAACGGGGTGCCCGGCAGCGTCAGAAGCATCACGGCCGCAGTCCGGGCGGCCGCCTCGGCACCTCCGTAGCGTTGCCGATGGCGGGGGACGTCGTGGTTGGAGAGCACCCATGTCGGCCACGCACCGCGGGGCTGCAGATGCGACATCGTCGAAAGGATCCTGGCCCGCAAGGCCGCGGCTTTCCAGCGCGTCCACAGGAACGAGAAGTTGAACGACATGTGCAACTCGTCGCGATCGCCGTAGTACTCGGCCATTCGTGCCTCGTCGAGCAGGTACACCTCGCCGACGCTGGCGCGGTCTCCGGGGTACTCCTCGAGCACATTGCGGATCGCTCGCAGGCGCTCGTGGGTGATCGGGACGTCGTTGTAGGGAACGTGGCCGTGCTGGCGGGCTTGTTCGGGGTCGTCTCGATCGAGTTCCTTGCCGATCAGGTGGACGACGTCCATTCGAAATCCATCAACTCCGCGATCCATCCAGAACCTGAGGGTGTCATGCATCGCGGCCTCGACATCCGGGTTGTCCCAGTTGAGGTCGGGTTGATGCCTGAGGAACAGCCGCAGGTAGTACTGGTTGCGGGTCTCATCGAACTCCCATGCGCTCTCGCCCGTGGACAGCCCGGCCATCCAGTTGTTCGCCGGTTCGTCGCGCCAGACGTACCAATCGGCTTTCGGATTCGTGCGGTTTGCCCGACTCTCGATGAACCACGGGTGTTCGACGCTGGTGTGATTCGGCACCCAGTCGAGCATCAGCTTCATGCCGCGCCGGTGGCAGTCACCGATCAACGCATCCATGTCGGCGATCGATCCGAAGATCGGGTCGATATCGCAATAGTCGCTCACGTCGTAGCCGAAGTCGGCCATCGGTGATCTGAACACCGGGGACAACCAGAGCACATCGACGCCGAGCCATTGCAGGTAGTCGAGGCGAGACCTGATGCCTTCGAGATCTCCGACCCCGTCGCCGTTGGAGTCGGAGAAGCTGCGGGGGTAGATCTGATAGACCACAGACGTCTTCCACCAGGGATGTTCGTTCTCCGTGCCGGTCGCCTCCATGACAGCCGATCGTAGGCGCGTCCGTGTATCGTTCGCGTCGTGACGGGCGGGGGCTCGCTGCGGACAACAAGGCCAGGAACAACAAGGCCAGAAACAACAAGGGAGGGTCCGATGACCGACACGGTCGAACGGAAGTCGCCGGCAGAGTCGATCAGTCGCGTCGTCGTGCGTTTTGCCGGAGACTCCGGCGATGGGATGCAACTGACAGGCGATCGTTTTACCTCGTCCAGCGCGATCTTCGGGAACGATTTGTCCACCCTTCCGGATTTCCCGGCCGAGATCCGGGCCCCAGCGGGCACCGTCAACGGTGTCTCCAGTTTCCAGGTTCACATCTCCGATCACGACATCACTACTCCCGGAGACGCGCCGAACGTGCTGATCGTGATGAACCCGGCGGCATTGATGGCCGACATCGGGCGTCTCGAGCAGGGCGGTCTGCTGATCGTCAATCGAGACTCGTTCGTCGAGCGTGACCTGCAGAAGGTGGGCTATCTCACCAACCCCCTCGAGGACGGGTCGCTGAGCGAGTACCGGGTCGTCGAGGTGCCGATGACCTCGCTCACGATCCAGGCAACAGTGCCGCTCGGCGTGAAGAACCGTGATGCCGAGCGCTCGAAGAATTTCTTCGCCTTGGGCTTGATCTCGTGGTTGTTCTCGCGGCCGCGCGAACCGACGTGGGAGTGGATCAGCGACAAGTTCCGCGACGATCTGGTGCGCTCGGCGAACACGGCTGCGTTCAACGCCGGCTATCACTTCGGCGAGACCACCGAACTGTTCGATCACGCGTACCAGATCGAGTCGGCGCACATGCCGGCTGGCGAGTACACCAACATCTCCGGCAACACCGCGCTCGCCTGGGGCTTGGTTGCAGCGGGCCAACTCGCGAAGTTACCCGTCTTCCTCGGTAGCTATCCGATCACCCCGGCGTCGGACATCCTGCACGAACTCTCGAAGAACAAGCACTTCGGTGTTCGCACCGTGCAGGCCGAAGACGAGATCGCGGCCGCCGGGATGGCACTTGGTGCGGCGTTTGCCGGGCACCTCGGGGTGACGACGACGAGCGGGCCCGGGCTGGCGTTGAAGAGTGAGACCGTCAGCCTGGCCGTTTCGCTGGAGTTGCCGATGCTGCTGATCGACATCCAGCGCGGCGGGCCATCTACGGGACTGCCCACCAAGACCGAGGCTGCAGACCTCAACATCGCGATGTTCGGCCGTCACGCAGAGGCGCCGCTGCCGGTGGTTGCGGCCTACAGCCCGAGCAACTGCTTCCACGCTGCGATCGAAGCAGCCCGTATTGCGCTCAAGTACCGCACACCGGTGATCCTGTTGTCGGATGGCTACATCGCCAACGGTTCTGAGCCCTGGCTGTTGCCTGATGTCGACTCCCTGCCCGACATCTCGGTGCCGTTCGCGACCGACTTCAACCACGTCGCGCCCGATGGATCGCCCGAGTACTGGCCATACCTCCGCGATCCCGAAACTCTTGCCCGGCCATGGGCGATCCCCGGCACCCCTGGACTGATGCACCGGGTCGGCGGGCTCGAGAAGCAAGACGGTAGCGGGGACATCGATTACACGCCCGAGAACCACGAGACGATGGTGCATCTTCGTCAGGCCAAGATCGCCGGAATTGCCAACGACATTCCCGCGGCCGAGTTCGTCGGCGACGAAGACGCCGACATCTGCATCCTCGGTTGGGGTTCGACCTGGGCCGCGATCGACGCCGCTGTGCAACGAAGTCGGCGACGAGGGATGAAGGTCGCCTGGGTGCATCTCACTCACCTCAGCCCGTTGCCGAGGAACCTCGGCGAGATTCTCCACAGCTTCCCGAAGGTGATCGTGCCCGAACTGAACCTCGGGCAGTTGTGCCGCATCGTCAGGGCCGAATTCCTGGTCGATGCCCAGCCGGTCAGCAAGGTCCAGGGTCTGCCCTTTACAGCGACCGAGTTGGAAGCAGCCCTCGACAGCGCACTGGCCGCGATGAACACAACCGGGAACACAACCGGGAAGGGAGCAAACTGATGAGCATCAGCGAGCGTGTCAGCATCGGGATGAAGCCTGAGCCAACCGGCCCGGTGACTGCGAAGAAGGACTGGACGAGCGATCAGGAGGTCAGGTGGTGCCCGGGCTGCGGGGACTACGGAATCCTGCTCGCGGTGCAAACTCTGATGCCAGAACTGGGCATCGCGCCGGAGAACACGGTTTTCGTGTCCGGCATCGGCTGTAGTAGCCGGTTCCCGTACTACATGGACACATACGGAGTTCACAGCATTCATGGGCGGGCGCCCGCGATCGCGACCGGCATCGCCGTCGCCCGTCCTGATCTCGACGTCTGGGTGATCACCGGTGACGGCGACGCGCTGTCGATCGGCGGGAACCATCTCATCCACGCGCTCCGACGCAACGTCAACCTGACGATCCTGTTGTTCAACAATCGCATCTACGGTCTCACCAAGGGCCAGTACTCGCCGACGTCTGAAGTCGGCAAGATCACCAAGTCCACGCCGATGGGATCGATCGACCACCCGTTCAACCCGCTTTCGGTCGCCCTCGGAGCCGAGGCGAGTTTCGTCGCGCGCACCCACGACCTCGATCGCAAGCACATGATGGAGATCTTCCGGGCTGCGCATGCCCATCGCGGCGCGTCGTTCGTCGAGATCTTCCAGAACTGCAACGTCTTCAACGACGACGCGTTCGACCCGGTCACCGGCCGCCAGAACCGGTTGGAGATGATGATCGACCTCCGCCACGGTGAGCCGATCCGGTTCGGTGAAGATGGCCATGCAGGTGTCGTCATGGGCTCCGATGGCAGACTGAACATCGTCGAGGTGGCCGACGTCGGGGTCGATGCACTCCTGGTTCACGACGCCCAACGCGAGGACTCCAGCCTCGCGTTCGCACTCGCCAGGCTCTCGAACGAAGCTGCTCACTCCGCCGGTGCGTGGGCACCGACCCCCTTTGGGGTCTTCCGCGATGTCGTCAGACCCGACTACGGATCGATGGTCGATGCCCAACTGGTCGCTGCGTCGGCGAAAAAGGGCCAGGGAGACCTTCGCGACCTGCTGCGATCCGCGGGCAGTTGGCAGGTAACCTGATCTCGTTGACGTCGTTGAGCAGGGAGGTTGTCCGGCTTTTCGACGGCTGACACCCCCGTGATCCGTCAGGTTGTCGTACACAACCGATAAGATCGATCCCGATGTTATCTCTCTAGGTTCGGAGCCCTGCCGTGAAGAAGGGTCGTCATCGCCGCTTCGAAGAAGCGCGAAAGCTGAAGCAAGCTGGTCCCAGTGCCTTGGATCTGGGATTTGGTGGCACTGACCATCGTCCTCCGACCGAGGACGACGAATACGCCGCGTTGGCGGAGAAGTACGGCGTCACCTTTGACGAGGACGACGACGAAATCGATGCAAGCGACGACGACTGATCGCTGACTGACCGCTGACAACTCGGTCGTTGCGCCTCTCGACGCTGCAGAACCTGTTACACAACCCCCCGCCGAACGAGTCCGGGCCCCGGCTCCGCGCGAACGGCACGACGAAACCCCCGGAACATGACTGAACTACGAAACATCGCCCTTGTCGCGCACGTCGACCACGGCAAGACCACCCTCGTCGACGCGTTGTTGCGCGCGACAGGCACCTTCGCTGCCCATCAGGCCGTCGTCGACCGCGTGATGGACAACAACGACCAAGAACGCGAGCGAGGCATCACGATTCTCGCCAAGGCCGCATCGATCACCTGGAAGGGTGTCAAGATCAACTTGGTCGACACGCCGGGCCACGCCGACTTCGGTGGTGAGGTCGAGCGTGCGTTGACCATGGTCGACGGTGTGCTCCTCCTCGTCGATGCCGCCGAGGGTCCGCTCCCGCAGACCAGGTACGTGCTGCAGAAGGCACTTGCCCTCGACCTTCCTGCGATCGTCATCATCAACAAGGTCGACCGCGGCGATGCCCGTCCCGATGAAGTCCTCGACGAGGTCTATCAGTTGTTCATGGACCTCGACGCCGGCGACCATCACATCGACTTCGAGATCATCTCCGCTGTCGCCCGTGAGGGCCGATCGATGGTCGGGATCGGAATGCCCGCTCCGGACGCCGATCTCTCGTCGCTGCTCGACACGATCGTCGAGAAGATTCCGGCCCCGACCGGTGATCCCGATGCGCCGCTGCAGGCAATGGTGACCACACTCGACGCGAGCGAATACCTCGGTCGACTTGCGATTGGTCGGGTAGTCAACGGTGTGATGCGCCGTGGCGACACCGTTGCGCTTCTTGAAGAGGAGTTCGCCGAGGGCCAACCCCCGCTGAAGCGTCGGCTGAGCCAGTTGATGGCTTTCGAGGGCGTGAGCCGCAACGAGGTCGAAGAATTGTCAGCGGGCGACCTGTTCGTCGTCGCAGGCTTCCCGGAAGTCGAGATCGGCGACACCATTGCCTCGACCGACGCGCTCGTCGCGCTTCCGAGGCTGATGGTCGACGAACCCGTCCTCCGGATGACATTCGGCGTCAACACGTCACCCTTTGCCGGTAAGGACGGCAAGTACCTCACCAGCCGCCACTTGGTGGAGCGACTCGAGAAGGAACTGCTCGGCAACGTGTCGATCAAGCTGTTCGAAACCGGCTCGCCCGACATCATCGAGGTGGCCGGCCGAGGCGAACTGCAGCTCGCGGTCTTGATCGAGGCGATGCGTCGGGAGGGCTACGAACTGCAGGTCAGTAGGCCCGAGGTGATCACCAAGGAAGTCAACGGGAAGCGATTCGAGCCGCAAGAACGCGGTGTGTGCGACGTTCCCGACGAACATGTCGGCACCATCACGCAGGAACTCGCGCCGCGCAAGGGTCGCATCACCGACCTCCGTACCGGTGACGCAGGCCGAACGATCGTGACGTTCGAGTGCCCCAGCCGCGGCCTGATTGGTTTCCGATCGTTGCTGATGACCGCCACCCGTGGCACGGCCCTGTTGCACCAACATCACCTCGGCTGGATGCCGTGGGCGGGCGAGATGCCCGACGCTCGCGGCGGGGCAATGGTGGCCGACCGGATCGGTCAGTCCACCGGATATGCGCTCGACAAGCTGCAGCTCAGCGGACAGTTCTTCATTGCGCCCGGGGAACAGGTCTACGAAGGCATGGTCGTCGGCGAGTGCGCTCGCGAAGACGAGATGGTCGTCAACGCCGTGCGTCCGAAAGAGAAGAACAACATCCGCACCCACAGCCACGACGACGCGGTCAAGCTTCCTGCGCCGAAGATCCACAGCCTGGAGACGGCAATCGAGTGGATCGCCGACGACGAGCTGGTCGAAGTGACTCCCAAGAACATCCGGATCCGCAAGAAGTACCTGGCCCTCGAGGACCGGCGCAAGGCGAACAAGAAGGTCAAAGCCTAAGCAACGGGTCCGTCGCTGCGTGTCAGGCGCCCTACTCTGCCTCCTCCTTTCGGCGGCGGCGAATTGCCGGATGGGGTAGGGGAGTCGTTCGCGGCTTCTCCAACTGCTTGACGAGCAAGTCGTACACGGCCCGGCCCGTGAACTCGATGATCTCGTCGCGCAGGTATCGGTATGCCGGTGAGTTCCCGACGAACGCGTCGTCGCTCTCGGTGCACCACCAGTGGAACTCCGTACCACCCTCGCCCCAATCGCGACGTTTCCACTCGCGCAGGGTGCTGGTCACGTGGCCGTGCGCATCGGTGTCTTCGTGGAGGCGGAGCGGGAGTTGCCAGCAGACGTCGGGCTTCCAGTCGATCGGGCGTTCGCCGACCGCCAGCGCCGCGCCGTGCAGTGCGCATCCCGAGCCACCGCTGAATCCCGGCTGATTGTGGAAGATGCAGGCACCCTCGTGCACGCGGGTGACGACGGTGCCATCCGCCTCGGTGTCGGACCAACCGTTCGTCGTGCCCTCGTGGTGGAACTGCCAGTTGTCCGGGGTGAGACGAGCGGCGGTTTCGACGACGGTTGCAACATCGGCGCCATCGACGAAGTGGGCCCCGTAGCTGCAACATCCTTGAGCGAGTGCGGACGATTCTTCGGTCAGCACGCCCTTGCAACCGTTTCCCCAGATGCAGGTCCAGTTTGAGCGGAGGAAGGTGACATCGAAGACCCATGTCCTTTCCTCTGCGGGGTCATCGAAGCTGAGGTACTCGTGCAGGTCGTCTGGTCTGGCCACGGCTACGAAAGTAGCTGTCAAAACCACCGGAAGCTCGCCCAGACCGCAGCGGTAGGCTGCCGGAACCATGAGTACGCCGCCCGCCACCGCCGACCAACTCCGCGACGCATACACCTCATTCTTCGCCGACCGCGGCCACAGCCCGGTCGCGTCTGCAAGCCTCATCCCGCACGACCCGACGATTCTGTTCACCGTCGCCGGGATGGTTCCGTTCAAGCCGTACTTCGTCGGAGACGAGGTCCCACCGTTCAAGCGAGCCGTCACCGTCCAGAAGTGCGCTCGCGCCGGCGGCAAGCACAACGACCTCGACGATGTCGGACGGACCAAGCGGCACCTGGTGTTCTTCGAGATGATGGGCAACTTCAGCTTCGGCGACTACTTCAAGCACGATGCGATTCCGTGGAGCTGGGAGCTCGTTACCGAGAAGTTCGGCCTCGACGGGGACCGGATCTGGGTCACGGTCCACGACAGCGACGACGAGGCCGAGCAGATCTGGCACGACGTCGTCGGTGTCCCGATGGACCGGATCCAGCGCCTCGGCGACAAGGACAACTTCTGGCAGATGGGCGAAACCGGCCCATGCGGTCCGTGTAGCGAGTTGCACATCGACCGGGGGCCTGCGTTCGGGCCAGAAGGTGGCCCACTGAACGACCCCCAGGGTGATCGATTCATGGAGTTCTGGAACTTGGTCTTCATGCAGTACAACCAGGCTCCCGACGGGAGCCGCACGCTCCTGCCGAAACCGTCGATCGACACCGGGGCAGGACTCGAGCGGATCCTCGCACTGGTCCAGGGAAAGGACAGCGTGTGGGAGACCGACGTGATGGCCCCTCTGATCGAGCAGAGCGAATCGGCTACCGGCAAGCTCTACGTCCCCGGCGACTACGACGATCGGGACAGCTTCAGTCTGCGCGTCCTGGCCGAACACGCGCGCAGCAGCACGATGCTCGTCAACGACGGGGTGTTTCCCAGCAACGAGGGTCGCGGTTACGTGCTCCGTCGGATCATCCGTCGAGCCGTGCGTCATGCCTATCTGTTGGGCACGGAAAAGCTCGTCATGCCGGGTTTGGTCGAAACCGCGATCGACGTGATGGGGTACGCGTACCCCGAGGTCATCAAGAATCGCGACTTCATCGTCGGGGTGCTCACCAAGGAAGAAGAGCGGTTCCGCCAGACCCTCAAGACGGGGCTCGTCATTCTCGAGGACGAACTCTCCGGCGGGGTCACGACCCTGAACGGCACGACCGCGTTCACGTTGCACGACACGTACGGCTTTCCGCTCGAACTGACCGAGGAGATCGCGGGTGAGCGCGGTGTCGGCATCGATCGAGCGGGGTTCGATCGGGACATGGCCGAGCAGCGTCGTCGCGCCAAGGATGCCCGCAAGAGCAGCGCAGGCAGCGATGACCGGACCGACGAGTATCGCGACGTCAACGATCAGTTCGGGATCACCGAGTTCCTCGGTTACGTCGAGAACGAAACCGAGAGCCGAATTCTCGCCGTGTTTGCCGCCGGCGAGGACGTCGAGATCTTCCTCGACCGCACCCCGTTCTACGCGGAATCCGGCGGTCAGATCGGCGATGCCGGCACGATAACGACCAAGACCGGCGTGGCCGAGGTGTCGGACACGACCTTCGCGCTTCCCGGTCTGCGCCGCCACATTGCCCGAGTCGTCAGCGGCACGATCCTGCCTGGCCAACTGGCAACGGCTGCGATCGATGTCGTTCGACGCGACGCCATTCGTCGGAACCATACGGGAACGCACGTCCTGCACCACGCGCTGCGCACAGTTCTCGGGCCACACGTGAAGCAGGCCGGCTCACTGGTCGGCCCTGATCGGCTGAGATTCGACTTCAGCCACTACTCGGCGGTGACGGACGAGGAAGTCGCGCAGATCGAAGCGATTGCCAACCGAGAGGTGCTCGACAACGCCCCGGCTCGCACGTTCGAGACGACCAAGGACGAAGCAGAAGCCCTTGGGGCGATCGCATTCTTCGGTGACAAGTACGGAGACATCGTCAGGGTTCTCGAAGCCGGGAGCTCTGTCGAACTGTGCGGTGGCACGCACGTCCGTGCGACCGGCGACATCGGGACGATCAAGATCGTCGGCGAGAGCAGCATCGGGAGCAACCTGCGCCGGATCGAGGCGGTCACTGGCTACAACAGCGTCACCCTGCTGCAACGCGACGAGCGCTTGCTTGCCGATGCGGCGCGTCTGGTCGGAGTGCCCGCGACCGATCTGATCGACGGCGTGCAGCGCAAGCTCGACGAGATCAAGGCACTCAACGAGCAGATTCGAGTGCTGCGATCCAAGGCCGCTTCGGGTCACGCGGCGGAGTTGGCAACACAGGCCGAGGGCGGAGTCCTGGTCGCCCGCGTCGACGGCGCGACTCCGGCCGACATTCGCGAGCTCGCGATCGCGATTCGTCAACACGACGGAGTCGAGGCCGTTGTGCTCGGTGGCGTCACCCCCGCCGGCGGCGTGTCGCTGGTTGCGGCGATCACCGCCTCGTTCGGCGGTCAAGCAGCCGATCTGCTCCAACAGGCCGCCAAGGCGGTCGGTGGTGGAGGCGGCGGAAGAGGCGATGTCGCCACTGCCGGCGGGAAGAACACCGAAGGACTCGCCGACGCTCTGCGGCTGGCCGAGGACGCGGCGCGCAAGCGGTGAATCGAAAAGGGCCCCGACTGCCATGAGAGTCATGGCACTCGATCTCGGCAGCAAGCGGATCGGCATCGCAGTCAGCGACCGCAGCGGCACCATCGCTTCGCCGTTGACCGTGCTCCAGCGCAGCGGTCGAATCGCGCTCGACCATGAACGGATCAAGGCCCTCATCGCCGAAGAGGACGTGGTGCTGTTGGTGGTCGGGCTCCCTCTGTCCATGAACGGCTCGGTCGGCACCGCTGCCAAGGCTGCCATCGCAGAGTGCAGCCAATTGGCTACCGTTGTCGGCGTGCCCGTGGAAACTCTCGACGAGCGGATGACGACCGTGACAGCAGATCGGATGTTGATCGAGTCCGGCCTCCGCGCGCCTGCTCGCCGCAAGGTCATCGACAAGGTTGCCGCAGCGGTCATCCTCCAGACATGGCTCGATCGTCACAACGACGATCGACGCTGCTGACGTCACCGTGATCATGACCCGCCGCTCCGACCCGTTGATCGATCGTCTCGATCCGTCTGACCAATGGGTCGACGACACGTGGGACGAGATCGAACTTGGCGAAGCAGCGGTGGTCGAACGGTCACCTCGACGCCGGCGGTGGCTGAAGTGGACGGTGTTCTGCCTCGCCTCGCTGATGATGATTGGCGTGCTGGCAGGAGGTGCAGTCGGGTGGTGGTACATCCGTCAGGTCAACCCCACCGGTGACCCTCAGGCCACCGTGAACTTCACCGTCAGCGAGGTCGACACCCTCGAATCGATCAGCGTCCGATTGCAGGGCGAGGGCGTGATCACCAATGCTCGGGTCTTTCGCTACTACGTCGAGAGCAAGGGCGGCATCGATCTGACTCCGGGCTACTACGAGCTGCAGCCGCGCGATCACATGGGCAATCTGATGCGTGTCCTGAGTACGCCGCCGGCGGCGACCTACAAACGAGTCACGTTCCCCGAAGGGTTCACGCTCGCTCAGATGGGCAAGCGGGTCGAACGCGACCTTCCCCCGATGACCGAAGCCGGGTTCGAGGCCGCAGCGCTGTCGCCAGACCTCCAGTCGTCGTTCCTGCCGGCCGGAGTTACCAGTCTCGAAGGGGTGCTGTTCCCCGATACCTATCAGGTCGCGGGGAACGAGTCCGAAGCCCAACTCCTTGCCAGGATGATCAGTCTGATGGAGCGGGTCGGCCGGCAGGTCAACCTGGAGGACAAGAGCGCAGAGGTTGGGTTGACGCCGTATCAGGTGTTGATCGTCGCGTCGATGATCGAACGGGAAGCCAAGTTCGACGAAGATCGGGCCAAGATCGCGCGGGTCATCTACAACCGGCTCTTTCTGGGCATTCCCCTCCAGATCGACGCGACCCTCTTCTACGGTCAAGACCCCGAGACGCCGTTCAGTACGCTCCGCAACACGCCATCGCCGTACAACACCTATGAGAACCTGGGGCTTCCGCCGACTCCGATTGCGAACCCGGGTCGGGCATCGATCGAAGCAGCGCTCAGTCCGGCCCAAAATCCCAGCCAGGGCGACAGGTTGTGCACGACCATCACCACTGGCGAGCCGTGCATCTACCTCTACTACGTGCTTGCCGATGAAGAAGGCCACCACGTGTTCGCCGCGACGCTTGATCAGCACAATGCCAACGTGCGGGCAGCGCGTGCTGCCGGGCTGCTGAATTGATCACCGGCGCGACCCGGGTGGCGGGAGTGATCGGATCGCCCGTCAGGCACAGTCTCAGTCCGGTCATTCACAACGCCGCCTTCGCCGCCGCCGGGCTCGACTGGGTTTACACCGCGTTCGAGGTCGCGCCGGGTGCCGGCGCGTCCGCTGTGGCAGCAATGCGGATACTCGGCATCGCTGGTCTGTCGGTCACGATGCCCCACAAGCACGACGTCGCCGCCGCTGTCGATGAACTCGACCCGGCGTCTGCGGTGTTGGGTGCGGTGAACACCGTGGTCCTGCAACCCGACGGACGCCTGGCCGGTTACAACACCGACGGGGAGGGATTCGTGAACTCGCTTCGCGAGGCCGGATGTGATCCGACAGCGATGAATGTGGTGGTCCTCGGAGCAGGAGGCGCGGCCAGAGCGGTCATCGACGCCCTCGGCCGGGTAGGGGCAGAACGGATCGTGGTCGTCAATCGCTCCCTCGACCGGGCCGGCGTGGCGGCCGCCGTGGCCGGTGATCGGGGCGTGGTCGGAAGTGCCGCGGACATCCCGATTGCAGACCTGGTCGTCAACGCGACATCGATCGGAATGGGCTCGAGCGAGTCGCCGTGCGACCCGTCCCTCCTCCGCGCCCGGCAGGTCGTGGCCGACCTGGTCTACCACCCGTTGGACACCGCCTTCTTGCGTGCGGCGCGTGATTGCGGCGCGCTGGCGATCGACGGATTAGGGATGTTGGTCCATCAGGCCGTCCTGCAGCAAGAGTTGTGGACGGGTAGCCGTCCCGACCCTGGACCGATGCGAGCAGTGGCCGAACTCGAGCTGGCCTCGCGAGCCGCAATCCAGCGGTGAGTCCCAATGGCTCACCGCTAACCTGCTGGCGATGCTTCGTTACCTCACAGCCGGTGAATCTCACGGACAAGCCCTCGTGGTCATCCTCGAAGGACTCCCTGCGGGGCTCGAGATCACCGTCGAAGAGGTCCAATCCGAACTGAGCCGTCGCCGACTCGGGTACGGGCGGGGCCCTCGCCAGCGTTTCGAGCAAGACGAAGTCACCCTGCTCGGCGGGGTCCGCCACGGGCGCACGCTCGGGTCGCCTGTCGCGATCGAGATCAAGAACTCCGAGTGGTTCCGGGGCGACAAGTGGCATGACGAGATGTCGCCGGCACCAGGGTTCACCAAGGACCCTCTCACTCAGCCACGACCCGGTCACGCCGACCTCGCAGGCATGCAGAAGTACGGCTTCACCGATGCCCGCGACGTCCTCGAGCGGGCAAGTGCTCGAGAGACGGCAGCACGCGTGGCAGCGGGCGCGCTCGCCAAGAAGCTGCTCGGAATGCTCGGCATCGACATCCTCTCCCACGTCATCCAGATGGGTCCGGCAAGGTCGACGGCCGGTTCGCTGCCCACGTTCGCCGACCTGCCCGCGATCGACGAATCACCTGTTCGGTGTTTCGACAAGGCAGCTGAACAGGCGATGATCGACGAGATCAAGGAGGCCGCCAAGGACGGCGATTCTCTCGGTGGGATCGTCGAGGTGCTCGCCTACGGCGTTCCAGTCGGTATCGGCAGCCACGTGCACTGGGATCGCAAGCTCGATGCGTTGTTGGCGCAGGCCCTGATGAGCATCCAGGCTGTCAAGGGCGTCGAGATCGGTGACGGCTTCGAGGTAGCCGCAAGGCGGGGCAGTGCGGCCCACGATGCGATCTCGTGGGATGCAGGCAGCCAGAACTATCGTCGTCTCACGACCCTTGCCGGCGGCACCGAAGGTGGGATGACGACCGGTGAGGTCGTCGTGGCCCGCGCGGCAATGAAGCCGTTGGCGACGCTCAACAAGCCGACGCTCGCCACAGTGGACATCCTGACCAAGCAGGAAACGGTCAGCTTCAAGGAACGGACTGATGTCACCGCGGTCCCTGCCATGGGTGTGGTCGCCGAGACGATGGTCGCGCTGGTGTTGGCAACAGAGGCGCAGCGTAAGTTCGGTGGCGATTCGGTGGACGAGTTCGTACGCAACGCCCGAAGCTTCGCGGCTTCGCTGCGATGAGCACCGCCCAGCGTCATCTGGTGCTGGTGGGAATGATGGGGGTCGGCAAGACCACCGTCGGTCGGTGCCTGGCAGCCAAAATGGGGCGAGATCTGCTCGATTCCGATGCACTGATCGAGGCTCGTGAAGGTCGAACCGTTCGCGAGATCTTCGTCGCCGATGGAGAGGATGCTTTCCGGGTCATCGAGACCGATGTGTTGATCGAATCGCTCGCCGCAGCAGAGCCGGCGGTCATTGCTGCCGCTGGTGGCGTTGTGCTGCGGCCCGAGAACCGCGCAGCACTCCGGTCCAGCGGCGCACGCGTGGTGTGGCTTCGGGCAGACCCAGCGCTGCTCCTCGATCGGGTCGCCAACGGAGCCCATCGTCCGCTGCTCGACGACGACCCCGAGATGGCGCTCAGAACGATGTTCGAGCAGCGAGCGCCGCTGTACCGAGAAGTCGCGGACGCGATCGTCAGCGTCGACGGTCGCTCGATCAACGAGGTCGTCGAGGCTGTGTTGCGATGAACGAGGAGATGAGCATTTCGGGCGGCGGCGCCGGCGACCCTGACAGCGACGAAGCCCACACCGCGGCAATGGTCCGGGTCGTCCGGGTGCCGCTTTCCGGTCGGGGATATGACGTGACCATCGGTCATGGCGTTCGCCGGCAGTTGGCATCGGTGATGCCGGTCACGGCGCGTCGAGCAGCGATCGTCACCCAGGCCGGGTTGCCGTTCACCGCCGACCCCGGCATACCGCACGAGGTGTTCACCATCGGCGCTGGCGAAGAACACAAGAGCCTCTCGACCATCGAGGCGCTGAGCGAGGGATTCGCGGCGATGGGCCTGACCCGTCACGATGTCGTCGTCGGCATCGGCGGGGGAATGGTCACCGACGTGGCCGGATTCGCGGCAGCCTCGTGGCACCGTGGCGTGGCGGTCGTGCACATCTCGACAACGCTGGTCGGTATGGTCGACGCAGCGATCGGTGGCAAAACCGGCGTGAACCTTCGGTCCGGCAAGAACCTCGTCGGAGCGTTCTGGCAGCCGTCCGCTGTGTTCTGCGATCTCGATGCGCTTGCGACGTTACCCGCTCGCGAGATGCGCTGTGGTCTTGGCGAGATGGCCAAGTACCACTTCCTGACAGGCGATGACCTGTTGTCGCTCGGTCTCGTCGACAGGATCGCCCGATGCGTCGAGATCAAGGCCGGAATCGTCGGTGACGACGAGCGCGAAGGCGGTCGGCGTGCACTGCTGAACTATGGGCACACGCTGGCCCATGCGCTGGAGATCTCGAGTGGGTTCGGTCTTGCCCACGGCGAAGCGGTTGCGATCGGCCTCATCTACGCAGCCCATCTCGGCCGCGTGCTCGGGCGGATCGACGATGACCGTGTCGCTGATCACTACCGGGTCGTTGCCGGCTTGTACGGGCTGGAAGTCGGACTGCCGGAGACGGATCCAGACGAACTCCTCTCCCTGATGAGCCGCGACAAGAAGGCGCTCGATGGGTTGACGTTCGTGCTCGACTCCGCCGATGGCGTCCAAGTCGTCGTCGGCGTCTCAAACGATGCCGCCCGCGAGGCGCTACGGATCATGGCAAAGGAACCAAAGGTCGTCAGCCGAGAGACGGACAAGGTAATCCAACCCAATTCTGATGCGGAGGGCTGATCCAGCCAAGGTGCCCGGTCTGATCCGGCGTTCCGCACTAAAGTCAATTGCTCGATGGCCGATACAGATGTAGCCCGCCGCCGAATGCCGAGATAGGAATCTCCCAATGAACGTCGATCTCTCTCGAAGGAAGGTACTCGCCCTCGGCGTTGCCCTGCCTTTCACCGGTGCCTTGTACTCGTCGTCGTCGGCCGCCGCCGCGCCTCGCACCGAAGCCGTTCAGCCCGGCGCAACGGCCTTCGTTTCGGTTCCCCCTTCCCGTCTTGCCGACACCCGACCGGAAGAGGGCGTCGGGGGATACACCCGGATCGATGCGAACACGATCCGGGTTCAGATCGCAGGCCGTGAGGGTGTTCCGGGTAACGCCCGAGCAGCGGTCCTCAACATCACTGCCGTCAACACCACGACAGCCGGCTTCATCACTGTGTTCCCGGCAGGTGCGACTCGCCCTGAAGCCTCGAACATCAACATCGAACGGGCACAACAGATCATCCCCAACCTCGTCACGGTGCGCCTGGGTACGGGCGACGCGGCAGGCGCAGTCGATGTGTTCACGCAGAGCCCGTGCGACTTGATCGTGGACGTCAACGGCGCCTATGCACCGGTCGCGGATGCCGTATCTGCCGGTCGATTCGTCGGCCTCGCTACGGCATATCGCGTGCTCGACACGCGCGATACGGGAGCAAAGGTGGCACTCGGCGCCACCGTGCGGGTTGGCATCGGGCAGGTCGTCCCGGCTACCGCATCGGCCGTGGTCGTCAACTTGACAGTAACGGAATCCAACGGTGCCGGCTTTTGGGCCGCGTACCCGGCTGGTGGTGCGGTCCCCAAGTCGTCCAGTGTCAACACCGATGGCCCCAACCAGACCCGCGCGAATCAGTCGATCCTGCCGATCGGCGTCGTCAACGGCGTGCTCGGCATCGATGTCTTCTCGTCGTCCGGCGGACATCTGATCATCGACGTAGCCGGGTACTTCACCGGAGCCACCGATCCGGTCGGCTCGGACGGTCTCTTTGTGCCGAGTGCACCGTTTCGAACTCTCGACACCCGAACGAACGTCCGTTACGGCCGGATGTACGCCGGTTGGATCGCCGAGTTCGACTATCCGGGCCGAGCGTTGTCCCAGGCGGTCGTTGTCAACCTGACGGCCACCGAGACGCGAGCAGCGGGCTTTTTTACGGGCTATCCGGCTCGAACCAACCGTCCGCTGGCATCGAACCTGAACGCTTCGTACAAGAACCAGACCATCGCCAACCACGCCATACTTCGATCGTCCACGGTCGGCGTGTCGGTGTTCACCCAGAGCGGTGGTTCGCTGATCGTCGATGTAGCCGGGTACTTCCTCGGTCAACCAACTTCTGCACCGCTGCCTGCGCCAGTCAATGTGATCCCTCCGCCGCCTCCACCGGCACCGCTTCCCTACACCCTGACGATGCCCCGGCTCGGAAGGGTCGGTACGGTCATCGAAGGTGTCGAAAAGAACGTTGTGGACAATGGCTACGTCGGCCACTGGCCCGGGACTGCTCTCAGCGGCGAGCAGAGCCACATGGTGCTCTTTGCCCACCGCACCGAACACGGCGGGATCCTTCGCTATATGCACACGTTCGTGCCCGGCGACGAAGTGGTCATCCAGGCAGCGGACGGCCGGATCTTCCGCTACGGCTACGCCCGTCGCGACATCACCGGCGACAACCCGGCCGACATCTACAATGTCGGTCTGCAGGCAGCGTTGCCGAGCCTGTCGATCGTCGGTTGCTCCAAGACCAACACACTGCCGACCGACACTCGCTTTCGCCTCGTTGTCACGTTCAGCTTGCTCGCCGAAGAGGGGTAAGACGAATCACGGCTCGGGATCCGGGCCGAACGCATCCCCGGCAAACGAGTCTCTCGTGGCAAATGACTCCACGGCCGACCGGCGCAGCTTCGTTGGTTGATGAACCGGATGGCCAACGAAGATGGTCGCCGCGATCGCCCACCCGTTCGGCAGATCGAGCAACGGCGCGGCCTCGTGCTCGGCGCGGGCGAGAAAGGTCGTGATCACCCCTCCGAGGCCCCTGCTCCGGGCCGCGAGGAGAACGTTCCAACAGAACGGGTAGATCGAAGCACCGCCCGTGATCGTCGAGCGATCGAGGTCCTTGTCCATCATCGCGATCTGGGCGAGGTCGGCGGCGACGACGAGCACGACCGGGATTTCGGTGATTTTGTCGAGCAGATCATTGGGAACCGCAGGAGCGATTGGGGCGACACCGTCGCGGGCAAGTTCAGCTGTATCGATCACGTTGAACGGGGTTCGACCAGTCGAGCCTTCGCGCACGTAGTCGTCCCAGACCTCCTGCATCATCCGTCCGAGTTCCACCCGCTTGGCCCGGTCCTCGATGACAGCGACCCGCCAGGCCTGGCGGTTGCCCCCACTCGGCGCGAAGCGGGCGTCGTCCAGCAACGCATAGAGCAGCGCGTGGTCCACCGGCTCGCCGGTGAACGCCCGCACAGCGCCGGTCGTTCGGATTGCCTCGCCGAGTTGCAACTGGCGGCTTTGGTCTGGCTGTTGCTGATCGTGCATTTCCACACGCTACTTTCGACGCATGTCGCGACGTGGGGCGGATGGACGTCGAGGCCCAGCCGTCATGATCGCGAGCGGGGTCGCGCTGTTCGGGGTCTTCGTGATCTGGTCGCTCAGCATCGCCCGCTACGGCGGGCCTGACGAACCGGCCCATGTGCTTCGCGCCGCCGCAGTGGCGTCCGGCGAACTGCTCGGCGAACCGTCAGCGGGCCTGCCGCCGGGGTACCGCTCGCAGTCGGTGCCCGCGCCCTTGGTCACGGGTGATCCGAGCTGCTTTCGTCACGACGACGACACAGCTGCGACGTGTGCTGCACCCGACCGTGAAGCCGCTGGCACGGCTCGCGCCGCTTCTTCGGCGGGCACCTATCCGCCTCTGTACTACGCGCTCGTCGGGATTCCGGTACGACTGCTGAGCGACGGATCGGATGTCGAGTGGTATCGAATCGTTGCTGCGTTCTGGTGCGCTGCCACCCTCGCGCTCGCAATTGGCCGCTCTGCGAGGCTCGGCCCCGCGGTCGTATTGCTGGTCGTCAGCCCGGCGGCTTGGTTCCTGTTCGGAGTCGTCAACCCGAACTCCCTGGAGATTGCCCTGGTCGCGCTCGCATGGGTGGGCGTCGAACGGTTGCGATCCTCCACAGCGACGCCGATCCGGGCCGATGCGGCGTGGGTTGCAGTTCCGTTGGCAGCGGCGATCGTCATTCGCCCCGTTGCTTCGTTGGCGGGGTTGGCAATGGCAGGAGTCCTGGTCATTTCGATGGCTCAACGGCCCGAACATCATCGCATTGCCCGAACGCAGCGTTTCCTGTTGTTCGGACTCCCACTTGCCTCGATGGTGGCGGGAGTGGGTTGGAACCTCTGGGCCGACGTGGACGTGAGCGACGCGCGAACTGCTACCAGTGTCCCAATCGGAGAGGCGGCCTGGCGGGCTGTCGACGAGTCAACCGAGACGTGGCGCGAGGCGGTCGGCTCGCTCGGATGGCTCGAGTTCTCTGCTCCCTGGTTCGCGCATGTCGCAAGTTGGTCGATCGTCGGCGTGGCGGCATGGGTTGCCCTCAGTGGAGGTCGAGCACTGCGACGTTGCTGGTTGTGGATCCTTGCTGTGTTCCTGGCTGGGCCAGTGCTGTTCGAGGTCGTGTTCGCCGGACGCATCGGATTCATCTGGCAGGGGCGCTACTCGATCCCCACCGGCATCGGCCTGCTGATCGTCGGAATGGGTTCGTGGCGTGCCCGGCTCGCGCCGCGGCTCGTCTCAATCCTGGTCGCCGTTGCCGCTTCGGCCCAGTTCATCACCCTGTGGGTGGTGCTCCAGCGATACTCGGTCGGGATTCGCGGTTCGTTGTGGTTCCGCGGCGCACTATGGCACCCGCTGGTTCCGCCGTTCGTCCTGCTGGCCGGCAATGGATTGCTGATGGTTGCGTTGGTCTGGCTGACCCATCGATGCTCAACTGCCGGCTTCGGCGACCTTGCGACGAACGACGTTGAGTGCGGATCCGGCCCGGAACCATTCGACCTGCTCGGGACTGAACGTATGCACGCCGACGAAGTCGATCGTTGAGCCGTTGGGCTTGACGACCTGGCAGCGCACGTCGACGCCCGGTACAGGCGGCAGGCCCAACACGTTGATCCGGTCGTCCTCCTCGATCAGGTCGTAGGTGCCCGGATCAGCGAATGTCAACGGGACCAAACCCTGCTTCTTCAGGTTGGTCTCATGGATCCGGGCGAAGCTCCGGGCGAAGATGACCACGCCTCCGCGGAATCGGGGTTCCATCGCCGCATGCTCCCGCGATGACCCTTCGCCGTAGTTCCGGTCGCCGATTGCGCACCAGCGGATCCCGGCCTGCCCATAGGTCTTGGCGAGGTTCGGATAGCTGTCGACGGAACCGTCGATCGCGCTCTTGCCTTCGCCGACGGCACCGCCATAGGCATTCACTGCCCCGATGAAGAGGTTGCCGCTGATGTTTTCAAGGTGGCCGCGGTACTTCAGCCACTTGCCGGCGGCCGAGATGTGGTCGGTCGTGCACTTTCCCTGGGCCTTCATCAACACCGGCAGTCCGATGTAGTCGTTTCCGTCCCACGGTTCGAACGCTTGCAGCAACTGCAGCCGATCGCTCGTCGGGGAAACCTCGACGATTACCCTCGATCCGTCCGTCGGCGGGGGTGTGAAGGTGTTCTCGCCGGGGTCGTAACCGTGCTCCGGCAGTACCTCGCCGACCGGTGCTACCAACCGGACCTCCACCCCCGACGGGCTCGTGATCGTGTCGGTGGTCGGATCGAAGTCGAGTCGTCCTGCGAGCGCGAGGGCGATGACGGTATCCGGCGACGTCACGAAGCTGAGCGTGTTCGCCGACCCGTCGTTGCGCTTGGGGAAGTTGCGGTTGAAGCTGTTGACGATGGTGTTCGCCACGCCGTTCTCAGACGGTGGGCGGTCCCATTGGCCGATGCACGGCCCGCACGCGTTTGCCAAGACGGTGGCCCCGATTGCTTCGAGGTCGGCGAGCAGGCCGTCGCGCTCGATGGTGGCCCGAATCTGTTCGGACCCTGGGCTGATCAACAGATCGGTCTTGGTCCGCAGCCCGGCCGCCGCAGCTTGGCGAGCGACCGACGCGGCGCGGGTGATGTCTTCGTAGGAGCTGTTCGTGCAACTGCCGATCAGGGCAGCGCTGATCTCGAGCGGCCAGCCGTTGGCGACTGCCTCCGCGCCGACTGCGGCACCGACGCGGTTTGCCCGATCGGGGGAATGCGGTCCGTTGATCAACGGCTTGAGCTGGTCGAGGTCGATCTCGATGACCTGGTCGTAGAGCGCGCCATCGTCTGGACGAAGGTCGGCGATGACCTGATCGGCTGCGTCGGCGATGCCCTCGCGACCCGTCGCCTTCAAGTAGACCGCCA
>JANOEM010000543.1:0-13397 GCA_031413195.1 Actinomycetes bacterium | reverse complement strand
ACTGCTTGCAGCGGGTGTCGCGGTGGTGTCGATGAGTGACGACGTCGATGACATTCGAGATCTGCTCGAACTGGCACCGCTCGCCATTCGATACGACACCACGCTCGTGATCGGGGCCGCAATGGCTCCTGGTTTGTCGGGACTGCTCGCGCGCCAGTTGTCCATCCAACTCGCTGATGTCGACGAGATCCATATCGCGTTGCACGGCACCGGGGGCCCCGCGTGTGCTCGTCAACACCACAGAGCGCTCGGAGGGACCTCGGTTGGCCTGCACGATGGCGAGTGGGTCCGCCGACCCGCGGGGGTCGGACGTGAGTTGTGCTGGTTCCCCGAGCCCGTGAACTCCTACGACTGCTACCGAGCCGAGATGCCCGAGCCGATCCTGCTCAGTCGTGTCTTCCCCACGGTTGGTCGGATGAGCGCGCGCATGTCGGCGACCCGACGCGACCGATTCACGTCCCGACTCCCGATGCTCAGTCCACCGCACCGCGAAGGTGGCATCGGTGCGGTTCGAGTCGATGTCCGTGGTGCGTTGGCGAACGGTGCCCGCGAGACGTTGGTTGCCGGCGTCGCAGTGCGGGCAGGTCTTGCGGCAGCAGTCGTGGCAGCGACGATGGCGCAATGGTTGCTCATCGATCGATCGATCACGGGAACGCTGATCCTCGGCGACGAGCGGTTGCCTACGGCCGATCTGCTCGAGAGCATTCGGGCCTCCGGCGTGCCGTTGTATGAGTTCAGTGGGGTCTCTCGCCCGCCTGATCCAACGGCGGCCGCCCCTAACGTCGCCTAACCTTGACCCGTGAAACTCCCTTGGCTCCCCCCGGGCAGAACAGCAGTGCTGCCCGGCCGTGGTGAGATCTTCTACCGCCATCATCAACATGCCGACCCCGAAGTCCCGACGGTCTTGCTACTGCACGGGTGGACTGCATCTGCCGACCTGCAGTTCTACACGGCATACGAGGAACTGGCCCGACATGTGTCGTTCATCGCGGTTGACCATCGGGGACATGGCCGCAGCATGCGGCCAGCGGAACCCTTCGAGTTGGAGGATGCGGCGGACGACGCAGCGGTCTTGCTCACTCAGCTGGGCGTTCCTCCTGTGGTTGCGGTGGGCTATTCGATGGGCGGCCCGATTGCGCTGCTCCTGGCACGCCGCCACGCGTCCCTGGTCAGCGGAATCGTTGTCGAGGCAACAGCACTGGAATGGCGTTCGACGCTGTTCGAGCGGGTGCGTTGGAAGACTGTGCGGATGCTCGGTCCGGTGCTTCGCTCGTGGGCGGCGGCGATGTGGTTGCGGGCCGGTCTGAAGCGGATGGTCGCGATCCAGCCGGCGCTCGGCCCGCATGTCGAATGGCTGGCCGGAGAGTTGAGTCGCAACAGTGCACTGCACCTGATCCATGCCGGTCAGGCGCTCAGCCGATACGACTCGATGCAATGGGCGGGGACGCTGGGAGTCCCGACAGCGATGCTGATCACGACGGCCGATCATCTCGTCAAGCCCTACAAGCAACGCCAACTCGCGAATGTCTTGAATGCCCACGTTGCAGAGGTGGCCGGCGATCACCTTGCCGCGTGGATGAATCCGGTCGAGTTCTCGCGTACCACCACGGATCTCGTGCTCCACGTCGCCGCCCAGCGATGACGAGTCTTCGATCGACTACGTCTCGACCGATGTCTTCTGCGTCAGTTCGAGATCATCGAGTCGGTGCGACATCCGTTCGACGGCCGCCGTCAACTTCTCCAAGCTGTCGCGCAGGTCTTCCGAGGTCACGATGTCGGCCAGCGCGACGCGGACGCTCGAGATCTCACGAGCGAGGAACTCGGTATCGGCCTGGGTGCGGTCGGCAACCCTGCGATCGTTGTCCGACTCGTTTCGATCCCGAACCTCTTGGCGGTTCTGAGCGAGCAGGATCAGCGGTGCTGCGTAACTGGCTTGCAGTGACAGGACAAGGGTGAGCAGGACGAGGCCACGTGCCCAGGGGTCGAACTGGAGACTGTTCGGAGCGAGGTAGTTGTAACCGATCCAGCAGATGATGATGACGGTCTGCCAGACGAGGAAGCGCGCAGTTCCGAGGTAGCGGGCGATGCCCTCGCTGAACTTGCCGAACGCGTCGGGGTCGTAATGCAGGTCGAGGCGCCGTGCCTGGCGCGGCGAGGTGAGATCGTTGCGGCGGGTCATCGCGGGGATCCGTCACGGTCGTCACGGTCGTCGTGGTCGTTGTGGTCGTCGGTGACGTGGGGGGCACCCGCACGGGAGGTCCCGGTCGGCGCTTGCCGACTGCCGGTGAGCACCGGTGAGTTGTCGCGTCGGCGATGGCGCCAACCGGTCGGCAGCGTGCGGTCGAGCACATCGTCGACCGTGATCGCCCCGAGCAGGTGACCGGCTGCGTCGGTGACACCGACCGACAACATGTTGTAGCTCGCCAACTTCTCGGCGACCTCGCGGTCGGGGATGTCGGGTGTGATCGTTGGTTCCTGCTCGAGGCAATCGCCGAGTTCGGTACCCGGTGGCTCGCGGAGCAGACGCTGGAAGTGCACGACACCGAGGTAGGTGCCGGTCGGCGCTCGAAATGGCGGTCGACAGACGAACACCTGAGCCGCGATGCTGACGAGCCAATCGGGATCGCGGATCATCGCGAGCGCTTCAGCGACGGTGGAGGTCGGTCCGAGGATGATGATGTCGGGGGTCATCAATCCGCCAGCGGTGCCCTCTTCGTACGAAAGCAATTGGCGCATCACGGCCGCATCGTCGTCGTCCATTGCGTCGAGGATCCGCGTGCGCTGCTCGCCGGGCATCTCGGCCAGCAAGTCGGCGAGGTCGTCGTACTCCATTTCGTCGAGCACGCTCATCAGCCGATCGAGATCGAGACCTTCGATGATCCGCAACTGCTCGGCCTCGGGCAACTCTTCGAGCAGGTCGGCTAGGCGCTCGTCGTCCATGGCCTCGGCGAGTTGCTTGCGTTGCGCCATTGGCAACGTTCGGACCACGTTGGCGACATCGCTCGGGTGCATGTCGCGCATGCTTGCTGCCTCTGCAGCCATTGGCGCGACGATGCCGAACAGGGATGGCACTTCGTCCCAGTCGACGAGCCGGTAGCTCTGTCGGCGGCGGAGAGCGTTGCGGCGGGCGAGGCGAACCTTGACGAGTTGCCAATAGGTGGAACGACCGTCGGTGGTGGGTCGCAGCGCGACGTCGCTGACCGTTTCGTCACCGATCTTGACGTCCAGAACATCGGTTCCGACGAGGAGTTCGCCGGGCTTCTTCTTGAACGGGTGGAGATCGACGTCCCAACTGCGCAGTCGCGCACCTTCGCCGTCGATCGTGTTGAACCGGGTCGCGTTGACGAAGATCCGCCGGCGTTGGCTGGTGGCGACGTAGCCCACCACGCGAGGTGGTCCGGAGCGCGACGGCACGATCACGATGTCTTCGATCCGACCGATCACCGACCCGCCCGCGTCGAGCAGGGGCAACCGCATCACTCGAAACGCGTAGACGAGATCGCCGGCCACCCGGGAAGGCTACAACGTGTCCAGCTCCGAAGACCGCCCTCCGGTCACGGTGGGCGTCGTCAGATGGGGTAGGAAATGAGCAGGGCAGAACTGGATCGCCCCGAGACCTCTAGGGATTCGACAGAGAGTGGGTGGCGTATGCGCTACGACGTGATCATTCGCAACGGCACAGTGGTCGACGGCACGGGCTCGCCGAGCCGTCGCAGTGACGTCGGGATCGTCGGTGACCGGATCGTCACGGTCGAACCCACCATCGCCGAAACGGCGGCGCTCGAGATTGATGCTACTGGTCGCCTGGTGACGCCCGGTTTCGTCGACATCCATACCCACCTCGACGCGCAACTGGCGTGGGATCCGATCGGCAGCAGCAGTTGCTGGCACGGTGTCACGAGCGTGGTGATGGGGAACTGCGGCGTCACGTTCGCGCCGTGCAAACCCGAGGACCGCGAGTACCTGGCCGAGATGATGGAGAGTGTCGAGGACATCCCTCGGCAAGCGATCATGGAGGGCCTGCCGTGGGACTGGGTGTCATACGGCGAGTACCTCGACAGCATGGGTCGGCGGGCGATCGGCCCGAACTTCGGTGGAATGGTCGGTCACTGCGCGATCCGTCAGTACGTCATGGGCGAGCGCGGTCTCGACGAGACCCCCGCTACCGCCGAGGACATCGTTGCGATGGCACAACTCCTCGATCAATCTCTACGCGGTGGAGCTCTCGGCTTCAGCACCAGCCGCACGTTCTTGCACAAGGTCCCCGACGGTCGCCCTGTCCCTGGCACGTTTGCCGCAGAGGACGAACTGTTCGCATTTGCCGATGTGCTCGGACGTTTCGGGGCCGGCATCTTCGAGAGCGCCAGTCGCCTCGGCGAACGAGATCGGGAGAAGGCTGCCGATGGTTCCTCGTATCCCAAGACCCGCTCCGAGTTGGCGTGGATGGGAGAGGTCAGCCGGCGCAGCGGGCGACCGGTGAGCTTCGGGGTGACCCAGCACAACAGCGTGCCCGATCTCTACCGCCAGGTCATCGACTTCGCGAAACAGGAGAACGCAACGGGTGCAATAGTGCGGCCGCAGACGACGGCGCGCAGCGTCGGCATCCTGTTCAGCTTGGCAACACGCACTGTCTTCGATCGCTCGCCAGGGTGGCGTGAGTTGCGCGGCAAGAGCTTGTCCGACCAACTGACGATGCTTCGCGACGACGAGGTTCGCCGACGCCTGATCGACGAAGCCGACACCAACGGAAGCGGGATGGACTTTGATCAGTTGTTCGTCGTCACACCACTCGACGGCGGCGATGCCCGCTACGACCTGGATCCGGCAACCACCCTCGGGGCGATTGCGAGGCAACGACAGGTCTCCCCAGCGACAGCGTTCATCGACTTGACGCTCGAGACCGAGGGCGCATTGGTGTGCAGTTGGCCGTTCCTCAACCAGACCCTGGCCGCTGTCGAGGAGATGCTCGATGATCCGCTGATCACCTTGGGCCTGGCCGACGCGGGTGCCCATGTCGGTCAGATCCTTGATGCCAGTCAGCCGACGTTCTTGCTCACCTACTGGATCCGTGACCGCGCCCGATGGACCATCGAGGAAGCGATCCGGCGCCTCACCAGCGACACGGCCGACCTGTTCGGGATCACGGATCGTGGCCGCCTCGAACCCGGCGCGTACGCCGACGTGAACGTGATCGATCTCGACAACCTGCATCTGCCATCGCCCACCTATGAATACGACTTCCCGAACGGTGCCGGTCGATACGTGCAAAAGGGCAGCGGCTACGACTACACCCTGGTGAATGGGCAGATCTTCATGGACCATGGCGAACACACCGGTGTGCTCGCCGGGCAGTTGCTGCGATCAGTCGCGGGCTGACCATGAACGTGTTGCTGATCACGCTCGATCAGTTTCGTGGTGATTGCCTGTCAAGCGCCGGTCACCCGGTGGTGCAGACACCGAACCTTGATGCCCTGGCCGCGGCCGGAGTGAGGTTCGATCGGCATTACAGCCAGGCGTCACCGTGCGCCCCGGGCCGGGCCTGCCTCTACACCGGTACGTACCAGATGAACAATCGGGTTGTCACCAACGGCACGCCGTTGGACGCCCGGTTCGACAACATTGCGCTCGCTGCGCGTCGGCGTGGTTACGAGCCGGCCCTGTTTGGTTACACCGATCAGAGCATGGACCCACGTGACGCATCCGGACCCGACGATCCTCGGATGCAGACCTATACCGGGGTGTTGCCGGGCTTCGATGAAGTGTTGGTGCTCCACGACGATCAGATGCAATGGCGGGAGTGGCTCGTCGACCTCGGGTACACCGATCCGGGGAGCAGCCATCTCGCATTGTCGGCCGAGCCCGAGCGTCCGGCCGAGCACGGCATCTCGGCGTTCGTCACGAACGCGGCGATCGCATGGCTCGATCACCGTGTGGATGCCGAGCGGGACGAGACACCGTGGTTCGTTCACCTCAGCTACCTCCGCCCGCACCCGCCCTACGCCGCAGCTGGGCATTTCTCGACGATGTACGACCCAGCCGAGGTATTGATGCCGATCGCGCCAACCGAACACGATCGCCACCGGTTACACGACACGGCAATGCGTTCGGGGCACGCAGCCGCGCCGGCTGATGAACAGCAGATGCGTGCCCTTCGAGCGCAGTACTTCGGCATGATCAGCGACGTCGATCATCAGCTCGGCCGGTTGTGGGAGTTTCTCGCGGAGCGCGGGATGTGGGACGACACGTTGATCGTCGTGACGGCTGACCACGGCGAGCAACTCGGTGATCATGGTCTGATCCAAAAGCTCGGCTTTTTCGAGCAGAGCTACCACATCGTCGGGATCATCCGGGACCCATTCGCTGCGCAGGCCCACGGTATGGTCGTGCGCGAGTTCACGGAGAATGTCGACATCTTCGCGACGATCTGTGAAGCGATCGGCGAGCCGGTCCCCGTGCAATGCGACGGTATGCCGCTGACTCCGTTCCTGAAGGGCGACACACCACCATGGTGGCGGGATCGCGCTCATTGGGAGTACGACTGGCGCGGCAGCTACATCGGTCTCGAACTCAACGAGTGGCCGTGGGACCGGCGACTCGAACGCCAGCACCTCGCGGTCAGTCGATCAGCCGATGTGCAGTACGTTCAGTTCGGCGACGGATCGTGGTTGTGTTTCGATCTCGCCGCAGACCCAACGGCGCGCACGCCGATCACCGATCCGGCGGTTGTTCTCGCGCAGGCCCAGGCGATGTTGACATGGCGATCCCAACACGCCGATCGAACGTTGACAGACATGCTGGTCGAAGGTGGTGGGGTCGGTCGACTGCCTCCCCACGTGTTCGAACCGAGGTGATCATGGCCAGTGTTTCAGGTCTGCTGAACGGCGGCGATGATCTCGGAGAACCGCGAGTCGTTGGCAGGGTCCTCGGGCAGCGGGAGGATCACGCCGTCGCACAGTCCACCGAACCACTGATCGATCGTCGCCGGTAGGTCGTCCCACACGGCTTCGGGAACGAGTGCTTCGATGACCTCGTCGGTGACAAGAGAGGGCAACTGGTCCCACTGCTGGGTTCGGGTCATGATCTGGAGTTGCTCGCCGAGTCCCTCCCACCCGTGCAGGGTCAGCGTGCGCCGATACGACGGGGTGGAATACAAGAATGCGAGCAACCGGCGATGATGTTCGCGGTTGCGTTCGACATCGGCACGCGTGGGTCCGGTGATGTACTGGCTGCCGCTGATGATCTGGAACGGGACCGTCCGGGTGTGGCTCGAGGTTTCGCTGCCTGCTTGCAGTGCCGGCAGACAGATCTCGCGTAGATAGCGAGGGTTCGAGTTGGTCGGGTGGGTGACGATGCCGTCGGCATGTGAGCCCGCCAACGTGACCATTCCCTCGTTGACCCCGCCGAGCCAGATCGACGGCGGCGCGATGCCGTCGGGGAGCGGGCCCGGGTTGAAGAACGGCTGCAGGCGGGTGAATCGATAGTCGTTGCCTGCGTACCGCAGCGGTTCGCCGGTCTGGAACGATTGCCAGATCGCGCGCAGCGATTCGACGTACTCGCGCATCCGTGGCACGGGCTCGGTCCACGGCACCGAGAAGCGGCCCTCGACGTTCTGCTTGATCTGTGAGCCGAGACCGAGTTGGAACCTTCCACCCGAGAACGCGGCAAGATCCCACGCCCCGTATGCCGTCACCATCGGGCTGCGCGGGAACGCGAGGATCACACTCGTGCGCACGACAAGGCGGGACGTGTGCTCGAGTGCCAGGAGCGAAGCGGCGAGCCCGTCGTGCACAGTCTCGGGGACATGCAACCCGTCGTAACCCAGCGCCTCGACCCGTTGCGCGTAGGGGATGACAGCGCGCAGCCCGACCCGATCCGACATTCCCGCGTAGACGCGCACGCTATTGGTCTGCTTGTCCGGTCAGGCGGCGCCCGGTCTCGATGATTCCGTCGCGTCGTTCTGCAAGGTTCTCGCGACTGAACGCGTCGACCATCCACCGTCGTGCTCGCTCGTTCTCGACCCGCCAGCCTTCCGGCGGCGAAAGTTCTGCGACCTCGTCGTACAGGGCCTGCACGGCACGCACGGCATGAGGTGGGTTTGCGGCGATCTGCGCCGCGATCTCCCGCGCCCGTGGGAGCAGGTCTTCGTGGGCGACGACTTCGTTGACCAGCCCCCAGTCAAGCGCCGTTCGCGCGTCGAGGAAGGAACCGGAGAGGCTGAGTTGCTTGGCGCGGCGGATGCCGATGGCCTCCGGCAACATCACCGTCAGGCCCCAGCCCGGGATGACGCCGACCCTGGCGTGAGTGTCGGCGAAGCGGGCCTTCTCGGAGGCGATCAGGAAGTCGCACGCGAGCGCGAGTTCGAACCCGCCGGTGACCGCTGCGCCGTTGATCGCCCCGATCACCGGCGTGGTGTGTGGGGGGAGGGCGGCGCGATACGGCGGTGGAGGACCCGGCTCAGAGCCACGCTCGCGGCCTGCCAATTCGCGTAGGTCGAAGCCGGCGCAGAAGGCCGGATCGGCTCCGGTGAGGATGATCACCGAGACGTCGTAGCGGCGATCGCACTCCGTCACTGCCGCTGGGAACGCAGCGGCGAGTTCGGGGTTGAGCGCGTTGCGGGCAGCGGGTCGATTGAGGGTGATGGTCGCGATGCCATCGGTGATATCGACCAGGACGCTGTCGACCAGGGGACTGTCGACCAGGGGACTGTCGGAACCGGGGTGTGCGGACACGCCGAGACGATAACCGTCAGCCGGGAAGGTCTCGCAGACGTACGGACAGGCAGGTGACGCAGCCCTCGAGTTTGATGAACTCGCTGATGTCGACCTCGACCGGCGTGTACCCGAGGTCACGGAACATCGATGCGCTGCGCGGCGCATCGGCCGACATCAGCAGCCGATCGCCTCCGAGCAGCACAACATGAGCGCCGGATTCCTCCGGGGTCGGGGTGAAACTCGGGAACAACGTTGGCTCGTCCACGGCAGGCAGGTAGCCGATGACCGTGCCGTCGGGCAGTGCGGTGACGGCCGACTTGAGGTGGAGCACCTTGGTCAGCGGTACAGCAACGACGCGTGCTCCGAGCGGCTCGAGGATCGACCGGAGTTGACGGATGCCTTCGGCATTGGTGCGACCACCTCGGCCGACGTACACGGTGTCGCCGACCTTGAGCACGTCGCCACCGTCGAGGGTGCCCGGATCCGTGATCCGACTGATCGACATGCCGAGGTCGGCAACGACCTGTTCGGCGGCGAACGTCTCGGGCTTGCGGCTGAGTGCGCCGGGATTGGCGATGACCGCGGTGGCGCGAAACACCACCATCGTGTCCTCGACGAATACCGAGTCCGGGCAGTTCGGTGCTGGTGGCACCTCGATCGTCTGCCAACCGTGGTCGCTCAACGCATCGACATAGGCCTGCCATTGCTGAACCGCACGCTCGACATCGACGCGAACGCGATCGATGTGGGTGACGATGCCATCGGCCAGTTTTGCGACGGGGCGACGGACGAGCGCCTTCTGGGAGAGCACCTTCTTGGATGGCATGGCAACAGATTAGAATGGCCACCTCTCGGCTCACGCACCGTCGCAAAGAGCCCACTGATCGGAGTTGCCACCATGAGTGGGAATGCGAGCTTCAACCACCAACGTGCAGGCATTCTCTCCGTCGAGGCCGTCGAGGCACCCGAGGTCATCACCTCCGACTGGATCGACGAACAACTGTCGACCACCTACGAACGGTGCGGTCTTCGCCCCGGCTTGCTCGCCGAACTGGCAGGCATCAAAGAGCGGCGGTGGTGGCCCGAAGGGGTCACCTTCGATGAGGCAGCAGCATTCGCAGGTCGCAAGGCCATCGATGCCTCCGGTGTCGATCCGGCCGATATCGGAATGCTCATCTCGACATCGGTCTGCAAGCATTTCCTCGAGCCGTCGATCGCATGTGCCGTACACGACTCGCTCGGGTTGTCCACGGCGTGCAACAACTTCGATCTGGCCAATGCGTGTCTCGGGTTCGTCAACGCGATGCACCTGGCCTCGACAGCGATCGACGCCGGATTCATCCGCTATGCGCTCATCGTCGACGGCGAGGGAAGCCGTCAGACCCAGTTGGCGACGATCAAGCGCCTGCAATCCGACACCGCTTCAGCGGTCGATGTGTTCGACGAGTTCGCTTCGTTGACGCTCGGGTCCGGCGCGGCTGCGATGGTGCTCGGCAATCTCGAAGACCACCCGGACGCGCATCGCGTCGTCGGTGGCGTCGTGCGCGCTGCGACCCAGCACAACAAGCTGTGCATCGGCAATCTGGAACAGATGACCACCGACACCCGCCGCCTGCTCGAAGCCGGGCTCGAGTTGGGCCTTGCGTGCTGGGAAGATGCGAAGTCCGAATACAACTGGGCCGAAGGGATGGACCGATACATCATCCACCAGGTGAGCTCGGTTCACACCCGGTTGCTGTGCGAGCGGCTTGACGTCGACCCGACCAAGGTGCCGCTCACATACCCGCTGTTCGGCAACGTCGGCCCGGCAGCAATCCCGATCACCCTCGCCGGAGCCGCGTCGAGCCTCTCGACGGGCGACCGGGTGCTGTGTATGGGCGTCGGGTCCGGTCTCAACATGAGCTTCACCGAACTCGCCTGGTGACGATGAATCGGCCAGCACTGCCGAGCGCGGATCAGTGGAGGTCGTGGGGGATCGATCCCGGCTGGTCGCGATTGATCGACGTGCCGAGCCGGTCGGGTACGGCGAGCAACACCTGGCATGTCCTCGACACCGGGCCGCCCGAGGGGGCCGCAACTGGGGCCGCAAGTGGGGGCACGACCACGATCATCTGTGTCCACGGCAACCCGACATGGTCGTTCCTTTGGCGGAGCTTGCTGCAACGTCTCGCGGGTCGCTACCGGGTGATCGCCGTCGACCAACTCGGGATGGGGTTCTCCGATCGAACCGAGCGCCGGCGCTTCGCGCAGCGGGTCGACGATCTGGGCGATGTCATCGACGCATTTCACATCGATGGGCCGATCGTCACGGTCGCGCATGACTGGGGAGGACCCATTTCGCTCGGCTGGGTCCTACGCAATCGATCTCGGGTCGATGGCGTGGTGCTGTGCAACACGGGGGTCGCGGTGCCGGCGGGACGCCGTGCCCCGACGATCATCCGATTGGCGGCAGCCGGCCCGATCACCGATCTGGTCGGTCGTCGCACCGCCGCCTTCGTCGCCGGAACACCGCGATTGTCGGGTAAGCGGGTCGGCAAGATCGCCCGCGATGGACTCCGTGCGCCGTACCGTCGGGCCGAGTTCCGACGTGCGATCGCCGACTTTGTCGACGACGTGCCGTTCTCGCCGTCGTATCCGTCTGCCGCAGCGGTCGCCGAGGTCGCCGAGGGCATCCGGTCGCTGACAATGCCGGTCCTGCTCGTGTGGGGTTCGAAGGACCCGGTCTTCAACGACGACTTCGCGCTCGACCTGGCCGAGCGGATGCCGCACGCGGATAGGCACCGGTTCCCGGGCCTCGGGCACCTCGTGGTCGAGGAGACCGATGTCGCTGGGCTCGTCGATGCGTGGCTTGCTGATCATCCGCCGCTCGATGCCAAGCCTGCCGGCGACCCGGCCGACGAACCGGCCGACGAACCGGCCGACGAACCGGCCGGCGACCCGGCGGACGAACCGGCGATTCCGCCGATCTGGGCGGGCATCTCGCAACGGGCCGACGATCCCGAAATTGCGTTCGTCGACGGGGCTTCTGGGGTGGCGACCACCTTCGCCGAACTCCACGACCGGGTGATGGGCGTCGCAGCGGGCCTCGGTGAACGCGGCGTGCGGCCGGGCGATCGCGTTGCTGTGCTGGTGCCGCCCGGCATCGATCTACTCGCGACCGTCTATGCCTGTTGGCGCGCCGGAGCGATCACCGTGATCGCCGATCGTGGGCTCGGTCTACGTGGGCTCGGCGCAGCGGTTCGATCGGCGCACGTGCAATGGGTGATCGGCCAACCGAAGGCGATCGCCGCGGCCCGGATCCTTCGTTGGGCACCGCACGCATCGTTCATCGTCACCGGCAACCGCCTGGTTCCCGGTGCCATCGCGACGCTCGATCAGTTGGCCGCATCCGAGGCCGCTTTGACGTTCGAACCGGCGCCCGATGATGTCGCTGCGGTGCTCTTCACTTCGGGAGCCACCGGCCCGGCCAAGGGCGTGCGCTACCGGCATGGCCAGATGACCGCGCAACGCGAGGCGTTGCGGGCGGTGTACAGCATCACGGCGTCCGATCGGTTGGTCGCGGCATTTGCGCCCTTCGCCCTCTACGGTCCGGCACTCGGAATTGGATCCACGATCCCAGATGTCGATGTCACCGCACCCGGCAGTCTCACTGCCGAAGCGCTCGTCGCAGCAGTTCGGTCGATCGATGCCACGATCATCTTCGCGTCGCCCGCCGCGTTGGCCAACGTGAACCGGACCGCGGCACCCACGGAACCGGGTCTCGCGGCGGTCCGCTTGGTGCTCTCTGCCGGCGCCCCCGTGCCGATTGCGACGCTGCGGGCAACTGCGGCATTGTGTCCCGCTGCCGAACTGCACACACCGTACGGGATGACCGAGTGCCTGCCGGTGGCAGATGTGGAGCTCGGCGAGCGGGAGCGAGCGGACTGGGAGGCCGGTTCCGCTGGCGTGTGCGTCGGCTATCCGGTCGACGCCGTCCAGGTGATGATCGCCCCGCTCGATTTCGATGCGGACGCCGTGGTGTCATCAATCGGCTCGGAGGCCGTTGGCGAGGTTTTGGTGCGCGCGCCATGGTTGTCCGACGGCTATGACCAACTGTGGCTGACCCAGCACGACGCCCGTCCTCACGATCCGGATGGCGTCGTCTGGCATCGCACCGGTGACGTCGGCCGGATCGACGACAACGGTCGGCTGTGGATCGAAGGGCGCAATGTCCATGTGATCCACACCGTGCATGGGCCGGTCACTCCTGTACCGGTCGAGGTCATGGCCGAACGGATCGAAGGTGTGGAGCGTGCAGCCGCCGTCGGTGTCGGGCCGCACGGTTGCCAGCAAATCGTCGTGGTCGTCGAACGAGACGGCGGCGGGGATGGCCTCGCAGATGAGCAATTGACAGCTGCGGTGCGGGCTGCCGTGCAACTTCAGGTTGCTGCTGTGCTGACGGTCGAGGCACTGCCGGTGGACATTCGCCACAACACCAAGATCGATCGGGCCGCTGTCGGTGCGTGGGCCGCAGTGGTCCTGTCCGGTGACCGGGCCAAACGGGCATGGTAGGGCCGGAGTGGTGATGCGGGTCCTGGTGACGGGCGGGTCGAGTCTGCTTGCGAGGCGAACGGGTGAGGCATTGCTCGCTCGCGGCGACGAGGTCGTGCTGATTCAACGCAACCGAGCCGAGGTCCAGACAGAGCA
>JANOEM010000542.1:0-4890 GCA_031413195.1 Actinomycetes bacterium | reverse complement strand
CGAGGGTGCACTTGTCATCACCGGCGCTGCCGTCCCCGCTCTCGAAGCTGACGACACCTACCAGTTGTGGTTGATCGACGACTCGGGCGCAACGTCGGTCGGGGTCTTCCGACCGGACGAGACCGGAGCGGTATCGGCTCGGTTCGGCAACATCGACCCCACCGGATTCGTGCTGGGCGTAACGCAAGAACCGCCCGGCGGAAGTTCGCAGCCGACGTTGCCCGTCCTTGCCAGCGCCTGACGGTCGCGGCCCCTCGGTCGACACCTTGACAGGACACCGATTCGGCGCGCTAATGAGGCTTCCAAATTTCTGAGGAGGTCACATGGCCACGGCAGAACACAAGGGTTTCAGCGAGCCTGATGAGGTGCGCGAAATGCCGCTAGGACGAGCCGAGATCATCGAGATTGGCGGGGGCCAGGTCATGAGAATGACTCTGCAACCGGGCTGGCGCTGGAGCGAACACGTCAAACCCGTTGCCGGCACCGAACTCTGTGAGGCGCCCCATTTCCAGTACAGCGTGTCCGGTCGGATCGGTGTGCGAATGGCCGATGGCGCTGAGTTCGAGGTTGGACCTGGCGAGGTGAGCATGCTGGAGCCGGGCCACGATGCCTGGGTCATCGGAGATGAGCCAGTCGTTGCTGTCGACTGGGGCGGATCCCACGTTTGGGCAAAGCACGCCTGATTCGTCATCCGACGTTGGGTGTACCGCAACGCCAGCGAGGGTATGGTCTGGCAATGGGAAGCAGCACGAGCAAGCCCCGCAAGGGTCACGAGAAGCCGTCGCATCTGCCAAAGGTAGGAACGCCCGCGAACATGGCGTGGGAGCACGAGAACCACGAACGCCGGATCTTTGGGTCGTCGCCTGTTGTTGCTGCGCTGATCGGGATTCTGATCGTGGCAGTCGTCATCGGGCTCTTGATCATCACTCTCTGACGACGCGCGCCACGACGAAGGAGGCCAGCTCTACCTCGATCGCCGGCGAAAGCCCGGGCGTGTATCATCTCGACGCTGAATCGATTGGGGAGGTTCAACACATGGAAGACGAAGCCGGCAGTGCGCTCGGCGAACACGATCAACACCAAGTGATCCGTGTTGCCCGGGGCATAGCGACGGCGGTCGCGCCGGAGTCCGGCCTGACCGACGTGCAGGCAGATCTGCTCGAAGCGATCACGAGCGCGCTCACCGGGGTTTCGGTCGACTACCGATCGCTTGATCCGCTCGGCCACGAGGAACTGGCAGAGGTGCTGGTCGATCGGGATCTGCTCTATCGTCAGCGGATCGTCCATCACATGGTTCTCGGCGAACTCGTGCTCCGACCGATCCCGACCGTTGTAGCCCATCGCGTTGCGAAGTACTCCGAGGCGCTCGGTGTGAAGGACGACTTCGTACGGGTCGCCCGCCGCTATGCCCAAGGCGCATTCGGTTTGGCGTGGATGGATCTCCAGCGCAGCGGCTTCGTGGAACACGTCTCGGAATCCAACGACGGTTCGGGCACGCCTTCTCGGGCCCGGTCCCGCCCTGCTCCAGCACCGTTCGAAAAGGCGACCCCGGATCCGGAACTTGCCGCAACCTGGGCGGCCTTCGCAGATCTGCCGGCCGAGACGCTCGGCTTTCAGGTCTGGGACATGTACGACGGCCGCGGATTCGGACTGCCGGGCACCGCCGACGGTGCCCTGAAGTACCTTGCTCAGCACGACTTCGTGCACGTCCTCGCTGACTATGGCACGAACCTGAAGGGTGAACTCGAGGTGTTCGCACTCCTCGGTCGAGCCGACCCAGACCCCAAGGGATTCGCATGGTTGGCAACCTTGACGGGGCTCTTCGAGACGGGCTACATCACCGACACCGGCTTCTTCTCGCGCGACGTGCGCGAGCGAAGCCTGCGGGCGCCGGGCATGAACCAGCGCATCGCCGACGCCATTCGGCGCGGGAAGCGGGTGTGCGACCACAACAACCTCGATCTGTTCGAGGTCGACTATTACGCCATCGCAGATCGACCCGTCGAAGAGTTGCGCAAACACTTCGCGATTCCACCGAAGTCAGCGGCGGCCGTCGAAGGAGGCTCTGCCGGGGTCATCGACCTCGCCGGAATGTCGGAAACCCAGCGTCGAGTGATCGAGCAGCGACGAGGAGGAAGAGTGTGAACCGGAACTTCAGCCAGAGCATCGTGGTGCGGTGCAGCGATCCTGCACCCCTGATCGACCTGCTCACGCAGTGGGATTTCGACCAGGCTGCCAGCGACATCATGGGCTACATGGGCCTTCGCCTGCTCGCTGATCGCGAGCATCCCGATCGGTTCGTGATCATGGCCGACTTCGGTGTGATCGATCC
The DNA here is from genome assembly GCA_031413195.1 of Actinomycetes bacterium. Classification (GTDB taxonomy): domain Bacteria; phylum Actinomycetota; class Acidimicrobiia; order Acidimicrobiales; family Ilumatobacteraceae; genus WLMZ01. Next base: position 2,558 of record JANOEM010000542.1, on the reverse strand, counting down.
CGACGTTTCAGCCGCCGACGAGGCCATTCGAAACAATGAGCGGCCCGAGACGGCGGCATGGGCAGCTCAGCTGCTCGAAATGATCGACGGCGAGCCCGAGTACCTGCATTACGACGAGCTGTACCGCACCGATCATTGACGATCCGGCTGCTCATCGAGCCGGACGCGACGCCGACTCTTCCGTTCTCATCGCGGCGAGACTGCGACGATTCCATTGGACCGGGCCGCATCGGCGAGTCGTTCGTCGTATGTGACAATGCCTTCGAGTTCATCTCCGAGATCGAGTGCGGCGGCGAGGTGAACGGCGTCGAGTGTTCGCAGCAGCGTTGGATCCAGCCTTCCGGCTTGTTCGAAGATCGACGTGGTGAGCGTCATCAGCGTTACCGAATCGAGCACTTCCCTGGCCCGGACAACACGGTCAGGAGCGATTCGGCGTACGGCCCGCAAGAGCTCGGTGCGGGTGAGATCACACGAGACGGGATCGCGGTCGCGTTCCCTGAACCAACTTCTCAGCGCCGCCGTTTCCGGTTCGGCGACGACGAGCTTGGCGAGCGCCGACGTGTCGATGTAGTGAGCCACCGTCAGTCGCGTTCGGCGTCTCGCATCGCGGCCAGTTCTTCCGACACGCTGGGGCCGGGTGTCGGCGCTGGCAGCTTGGTGATGCTTCGGCGCGCGCGGCGGGCGCGACCGACATCCACGAGTCCTTGAAGGCGTGATGAGGGGAGCGGTGTGAGCTGAGCGACCGGCCGACCGCGATCGGTGATGATGACGGTTTCCCCGGATGTCGCTTCCGCCACGACCGCAGAGGCGTTTTGCTGCAATGAACGGATTCCGACCTCAGCCATGTGCTGCAATGTAGCACAACGCTCGGTCTGCGATGAGGGTGACCGTCCGGTGGATGTCTCGCTTGCAATACTGGCAGCATGACTTCACGAGCACTCTTACGCCGTTCGACCTCGGCCCTCGCCATTGCTGTGACCGGTGGCTTCCTCCTTGCTGCCTGCGGGTCCGACTCGCCATCGTCGGATACAACTGCGGGTTCCACTGCGGCATCAACTGCGGATAGCACAGCGGCGGGTACGGATTCGTTGAGCGGCACCCGCTGGACACTCGACGTCGCCGGGTTGAACGTGCCCGGCGCCGACAAGGTGCTGCCGACGATCGCCTTTGCCGATGGATCGGTCTCGGGCAGTGCCGGTTGCAACACCTTCATGGGCTCGTACACCGTTTCCGGCGACAGCCTCACGATCGGTGAACTGGCAGGAACGAAGAAGGCATGTGGCCCGGTCGAGACTGCCGTCGAGACGGCGGTTCTCGAGCGCCTCGGCAAGGTGGCCGGCTATCAGATGACGGCGGACTCGCTGACGCTCACCGACTCGGCCGGCGCGACGGTGCTCACCTATGCGGCAGCTCCGAGTGACGTGACCGGCGTTTGGGATGTCACTGGCTACCTGAACGCTGACAAGTCGGGCTTCGTTTCGATCATCGTTGACACCCAGATCACGGCGATCTTTGGGCCCGACGGCACAGTCGCAGGCTCGTCGGGCTGCAACAACTACTCGGGCACCTTCACCGTCGACGGCGAGAACATCACCTTCGGGCCGGCGATTTCGACGGCGAAGGCATGCATTGAGCCAGAAGGCATCATGGAACAGGAGTCTGGTTACCTTGCGGCCCTGCAATCATCCGTGACCTTCGTGAACGACGGCTCCACGCTCACGTTGATGAACGCCGACGGTCAGAACACCGTGATCATGTCGCCCAAGGTCGGCTGAACGGGATTCGATCGTTCACTCCACACGGAGCACGGTTGCGACAGCCAGTGAACGTTGCCGGTGCGCCGAAAGAGACGTTGCCAGTACGGTAATCGTCACGACGGCCGGCACCATCCATGCCACCCACGGTGAGATCGTCACAGTCGTGCTGACGCCCATGCGATCTGCGATTGACCGCCAGGCAGCCGCGCCGGCGAGCAGACCGAGCGGTGCCCCGATCACGAGTATTGCCGCAGCGATCAGAAATCCTTGCCACGACGCGACCGAGCGAACGTCTGATGATGTCATCCCCAACGCACGCAGCACGGCCCGATCCTTCGACTGTGACCGTGCCGCGCCCGCCAACGTATAGGCCACAAAGACTGCGCCGAGCAGCGCTACGGTGATCGCGCCGAAGATCGGCAGCGATCGCACCCGCCACAGATTCGCGACCTGAGCGGGGATCAATTCGGTGGTCACGGCCAGGTCGTGAGCGTCGATGAGTCTCGCAACAGCGGTCTTATGGTCGATATCGTCCCCGAACCGCACCACATCGAACTGCGGCGCGGCATCGGGGTTGATCACAGCCAGACCGTCACGGGTCATCAGCGCGCCGGAGCCCGATGGGCTCCCGAGCAGCACAACGACACCGACCACGGTCATCGAGGTTGCGGGGGCATTTGACGTGGCCTTGACTCGAACGATGTCTCCGATGTCACGACCGAGATCGCGGACCGTGCCTGCCCCGAGCGCGATCTCGGAACTCGATTGCGGGGCGCGACCACGGAGCACCGTGATGCCCAC
>JANOEM010000541.1:0-5599 GCA_031413195.1 Actinomycetes bacterium | reverse complement strand
CGCGCCGAGATCGGCGACCTGCTCCTCCGCTACAGCGAGGCACTCAACAGCGCCGACTGGGACACCTGGGCGGCGTGCTTCACCGACGACGCGCATCTCGACTACACCACCGCCGGCGGGATAGCCGGCACCGTCGCCGAGGCGATCGCGTGGTTGAGCCCGACGTTCACGATGTTCGACATGCGGATCGGTCGGATCTCCAACGTGCTCGTCACACTCGATGGAACCGACCGGGCCAGCGTGAGCTCGCAGTACTCGATGCTGATGCGGATTCCGGCTGCGGAAGGCAACCCGACCTATGTCGAAGCAGCCGGTTGGTACGACGATGCCGCCGTTCTCACCGCCGACGGCTGGCGGCTCAGCGCCCGCACCGAACGCATGGCCTACATGCGGATGTGATCAGGTATCCCCTCGTTCGGTCCACAACAGGCCCGAGCGGGCTTCGTCGGTGCTCGATCCGAGATGAGCCGGCGGCTGGGCAACGGCGGGTGTTCGGCTGAAGCGTGGGGCGGGTGCGGGCAACGTGACGCCGTTGATCTCGACGAAGGTCTGCCGCTCGATGTTGTGGGGATGAGCGGCCGCCTCGGCGGGCGAGAGCACCGGGGCGAAACAAGCCTCGGTCCCTTCGAGGACCTGACACCATCGTGCACGCGTTCGGGTGAGGAAGACGGCGGCGATCCGACTCTTGAACTCCGGCCACCGCGCTCGATCCCATTGAGGGAACTCGGCGTGGTCCAGTTCGAGCCGGGCCAACAGCTCGGCGTAGAACTGCGGCTCGATCGCCCCGACGGCGACGTACGCTCCGTCGGCGCACTCGTAGACCTCGTAGAAGTGCGAGCCGGTGTCGATGTGGTTCGTGCCGCGTGGTCCCCAGAAGCCTGACGAGGTTGCGGGGAAGAATGGTGCAGCGACCAGCGCGGCGCCATCGACCATCGCTGCATCGATCACCTGCCCGATCCCCGACGACGCCCGTTCGAATGCTGCTGCGGCGATGCCCAGCGCCAGCATCAGACCACCCCCGGCGAAGTCGCCGACGAGATTGATGGGTGGCGTTGGTTTGTCGCCCTCGCGCCCGAGCAGCCACAGCGCTCCGGACATCGCGATGTAATCGATGTCGTGCCCTGCTACTTGGGCGAGGGGCCCGTCCTGTCCGTAGCCGGTCATCCGGCCATAGATCAGCCGGGAGTTGCGCGCACATGCGACGTCCGGGCCGATTCCCAGTCGTTCGCACACTCCCGGGCGGAAGGGGTCGATGAACACATCGGCTTCATCCAACAGAGTCAGCAGAAGATGGACATCGGAATCCTGTTTGAGATCGAGCGCGATCGACCGCTTGCCGCGCATGAACAAGTTGGTGGGCAGCCGGCTGGTATCGACCTTGGCAACGTCGGACGGTCGGTCCACCGTGACGACATCGCAGCCCATGTCGGCCAGGATCATGCCGCAGTACGGCCCTGGTCCTTGGCCGCCAAGTTCGATCACGCGCAATCCGTGGAGAGGTCCCATCTGGTCATCCTTGCCGGTGCTCGGAGGCCGCAGAGGGCTGGAGCGTCCGAATCTGATGCTCCGTCAGAAACCGGCTAGGTTCCCGAAGATGGAACTGGCGTACACCACCGAGCAAGAGGCGCTGCGCGCCGAACTGCGGGCCTACTACGACGATCTGCTTGATCCGCAGACCGTGGCCGAACTGTCACATGGGCACGGCATCTCGCCCAAGACCCGAAGCGTCTGGAAGCAGATGTGCGCAGATGGTTGGGCAGGCATCGGCTGGCCGAAGGAGTGGGGCGGTCAGGGCAAGGGTCCGATCGAACAGTTCATCTTCTTCGACGAAGCGATGCGGTCCGGCGCGCCGGTGCCGATGCTCAGCATCAACACGGTCGGCCCGACCATCATGCAGTTCGGGACCGATGAGCAGAAGTCGTTTTTCCTGCCCAAGATCCTGGCCGGCGATCTGCACTTCTGCATTGGTTACAGCGAACCGAATGCCGGCACGGATCTGGCCAGCCTGCAGACCAAGGCGGTGCGCGACGGCGAGGAGTACGTCATCAACGGTCAGAAGATGTGGACCAGCTTGGCCAATGGCGCCGACTACTGCTGGCTCGCGGTGCGCACCAATCCCGAGGTCGCCAAGCACAAAGGCATCAGCATCATCATCGTTCCGCTCGACACCCCGGGCATCACGATCCAACCACTCAGCCTGATCGGCGAACACGACATCAATGCCGTCTTCTTCGACAACGTCCGGGTGCCGGCCAAGTTCCTCGTCGGCGAGGAGAACGGCGGTTGGCGGTTGATCACCAACCAGTTGAACCACGAACGAGTCACTCTCTGCAGCACCGGTCTCGCTGACCGGGCCTACACCGAGGTGCGGCAGTGGGCGCAGGAAACGCTGCTTCCCGACGGTTCTCGTGTGATCGACCAGGAATGGGTCCAGATCAACCTGGCGAAGGTGCACGCCAAGCTCGAGTTCCTCCGATTGATCAACTGGAAAGTGGCCTGGACCGCCACCCAGGGCCGGCTCGAAGTGGCCGATGCATCGACGGTCAAGGTATTCGGCACCGAGTTTTACCAGGAGTCGATCCGGCTGCTGTTCGAGATCATCGGGCCGGTCGGTTACCTCAAGGCGGATGCCCCGGGAGCGGTACTGCGGTCGCGGCTCGAATCCAGTTATCGCGGCATGGTCATCCTCACCTTCGGTGGCGGAACCAACGAGACGCAACGCGATCTCATCTCGATGTTCGGTCTCGGGTTTCCCCGAGCAGGCAAGTAGGCGGAACCACGATGGACTTTCAACTCTCGACAGAGCAGAACGAACTGCGCGAACTGACCAACCGGATCCTGACCGAGCAGGTCACCAACGAATCGCACAAGACAGCCGCAGCCAACGAACACGGCCTCGACATGGGTTTGTGGCGAATGCTGGCCGAGTCCGGCATCGTCGGCATCGGCCTGCCCGAGTCCGTCGGCGGGGGAGGTCTTGGCCTGCTCGAAGTCGCTGTGGTGCTCGAAGAAGTTGGTCGCGCCACAGCCCCTGTACCGGCTGCGGGGGTGCTCGTCGCCGGATCAGCTCTGACCAACTTTGGTGCAACCGAGCATCTCGAAGGCGTGGCTGACGGCGTCCGTCTGGTGACCGTTGCGCTGCACGAAGCGGTGGGGTCCGCACAGTCCCCGGCGACATCGGCCGTCATCACTGCAGACGGAGCAGCCCTTACCGGCGAGAAGGTGTGCGTGCCAGCCGGAACAGCCGCCGCCGCCTTCGTCGTTTCCGCGGCAGACGGGGTGTATGTCGTCGATGCCGACTCCCCGGGGGTCACGGTCAAGCGGCAGGACACGACCTCGGGCATCCCCGATGCGATGGTCACCTTCGCGTCGGCACCCGCGATCAAGGTCGCTGATCTCGACGGGATGAACTGGCTGATCGACCTGGCCACGACCGCGCAATGCCTGATCATGTCGGGTGTCTGCCAGCGTGCACTGGCGTTGACGGCGGCGTACACCAAGGAGCGGATCCAGTTCGAGCGCCAGATCGCGAGCTTCCAAGCGGTGAGCCAGCGCGCCGGTGACAGCTATATCAACACCGAAGCGGTGAAGCTGACCGCATGGCAGGCGATCTGGCGGATCAACGAGGGCAAGCCGTCGGCGGGTCAGGTGGCGAGTGCCAAGTTCTGGGCAAGCGACGGTGGTTTGCAGGTGCTGTACTCGGCTCAGCACCTTCACGGTGGCGTCGGGGTCGACCGTGACTACCCATTGCATCGATGCTTCCTGTGGGGCCGTCAGATCGACCTCACGCTCGGCAGCGCGATGCCGTCGCTGGTTCGACTCGGTCGGTTGATCGCTGATACACCAGTGGCGTGAGCCATACAGTCCCCGAGGACCTCTTCGACCGCGACGAGATCCTGCCGACCGATCCAGAACTCGAGGTGCTCCACGACCGCGAATATCGGGTCCGCGCGTTCCGCAAGGACCCGAACATCCTGATTCGTGGGGCGGTCCGCGATCAGAAGCCGCCGAATCTGTACTTCGCCAACGATCCGAGCCCGTTGACGATTCACCACATGCAGGTCGATGTCGAGGTCGCCTTCCCGACGTTGCAGATCGAGGCTGTCACCGTCCATTTTGAGATGCATCCGAACGACACCTGTCCGATGATCATCGATCATTACGACAAGTTGATCGGGCTCTCGATCGCGCGCGGTTTCACCCACCGGGTCCGAGAACTGTTCGGTGGCCCACGCGGATGCACCCACACCACGGCGCTGTTGCAGGCGATGGCCCCCGTGGCGGTGCAGTGCTTCTGGAGCATGACGGCCAGTGAGGCCCGCCACAACGCGAGCAACGTCGAGTTCCGCCCGACTCCACCGTCGCGCGATCAGCGCGATGCGATGTGGCAGATGAACGTGAACACCTGCCATGTGTGGGCCGAGGACGGCGAGATGGTGGCCAACGTGAGCGCAGGAAAGATGGAACCACCGAAGTTCGCCCGCGAGCGACTCGCCGCGCTCGGCTTGAACGAGGGCGACTGGCGCTCCGGTATGCGCGGAGTCTGAGCGGGCAACGGTGACTTCAGATCTCGTACATCTCCGGGTCACCGATGGCGTTGCCGTCATCACGCTGAATCGACCGGACAAGCGCAACGCCTTGAATAGCGAGATGATTGCAGCGCTCGGCCATGCCTACAGCACCTGCGATTCCGACAATGAGACTCGGGTGGTCGTGCTGACCGGGGCGGGCACGGCCTTTTGTGCTGGGGCCGACCTCTCGACGGGCAATACGCCGTTCGGCGCGGTGACGGACCCCGAAGGGTTTCAGTCGTCGCCCGTACGGCCGCGGGCGTGGGAGGTTCGCAAACCGGTGATCGCGGCGATCAACGGTGCGGCGATCGGGATCGGGTTCTCGATCGCACTCCAGACCGATCTGCGAATCGTCGCCGCCGACGCGCCGCTTGCTGTCCTGCAGACGCGACGCGGTGTCGTACCGGACGGCCAATCGCATTACCTGTTGCCCCGCCTCGTCGGTACGGCCAGGGCCGCCGAACTGCTGATCGCGGGCCGAACGATCACAGGTGCCGAAGCTGCCAGGTGGGGTCTCGCCAACGAGTCGACCGACAGCTCCGACGTTCTGTCGCGAGCACTCGCCTGGGCCGGCGATATCGCCTCGGCGGTCTCACCGCTGTCAGCAGCGATGAGCAAGCGGATCATGTGGCGCAGCCTCGGCTCGACCGATGACGAGGTCGATACTCTCGAGCGCGATGCGCATTTGATCCTGATGGGCCGGCCGGACGCCGTCGAAGGCGGCCGATCGTTCGCCGAGCGCCGATCGCCGCGTTGGTCGTCGCGTGTGCCGGACGACTGGCCGTTCCCCGCGTGACGCCGACTACCGTCGGCTCCATGCGTGCCGTCGTCTGCAACTCGTTCGCCCCGCTCGATCAACTCGTCATCGAGGACAGAGCGGCTGCCGCTGTCGGCCCGGGCCAGATCCGGATCTCGGTGCGCGCGGCCGGCGTCAACTTCGTCGACGCCTTGATCGTGCAAGGGCTGTACCAGATCAAGCCACCGTTGCCGTTCACGCCCGGCGGCGAGACCGTCGGCATCGTCACCGA
>JANOEM010000540.1:0-8693 GCA_031413195.1 Actinomycetes bacterium | reverse complement strand
GCGAAGGATAAGCCAACTCGGTGGGGTACCCGACTTTTCTCCCAGCACTCTACTCTCCCGAAGCCATGCAGAGTTCGAGAACGGCGAGGTGACCACAACGGCGGGTTCGTTCGAAGCCGGAATCGACGGCGCGCTACCGGGCATAGCGATTCCCGCGGAGCCCCTTCCAGGCATGGCCTACCGGCAGGAGTACCTGAAGGGCGAGGCCGAGGACAACGGCGAGGTGCTGAGTACTCAAGAGATGGCCGAGGTGCCGACCGGGAAGTACCGACAGGTGCTGCTGACGAAGGACACCACCCCGCTCGAGCCGGATTCGCTGGAGTACAAGCTCTACGCCAAAGGTGTCGGCCCGGTACTGGTGCTGCGCGCTTCGGGCGGCACGACACGCACCGAGCTGATCACGGTCGACACCGCTCCGGCCGATGCGGGCACCGGGCCACTCGGAAACCCATAAGGTCGCGCGCGGTGAAGGTGCTTGTCGTCGAAGACGATGTGAAGATCGGCTCGACGATCAGGCGCGGGCTGCAGGCGGAGGGCTTCACGGTCGAGTGGTCGCAGGACGGGCTCGATGGGCTGTGGCGGGCGACCGAGGGATGCTTCGATGTGCTCGTTGTCGACATCATGCTGCCTGGTTTGAACGGCTTCCAGCTCTGCCGACGTCTGCGTGAGGCAGGCAACTGGACACCGTTGCTGATGCTGACCGCGAAGTCTGGTGACCTCGATCAAGCGGAAGGCCTCGATACTGGCGCCGACGACTACTTGGTGAAGCCGTTCTCGTTCGCTGTGCTGGTAGCTCGCCTGCACGCCCTGCTGCGCCGGTCGTCGAGGGCGATCCCCGACGCGTTGATGATCGACGGCCTGCGCATCGATGGCCGGCGGCGACGGATCGAACGTGACGAGACGAGTATCGAACTCACGGCTCGGGAGTTCGACGTGTTGAACGTGCTCGCGCGCCGGCGAGGCGAAGTTCTGTCGAAGACCGACGTGCTGGATGCCGTATGGAGCTCAGACTTCGATGGTGATCCGAACATCGTCGAGGTCTACATCGCGCGGATCCGTCGCAAGATCGACAACGGGTCGACAGCTGATTCGATGATCGAAACCGTTCGCGGCGCGGGATACCGGATGCGGGCCGATGGCTGAGCCCAGGCGTTTCGGACGGCCGTCGAGTCATTCGATCCGGTTCAAGATCACTGCGATCGCAACCGTGCTCGTCGTGGTCGTTCTGACCGTTACGATGTCGGCGGTCGCGCTGTTGCAGCGGCGGTCGTTGAACGAAAACCTCCGCGACGCGATCGAGCAGAGAGCCGACGATCTCACCGCGTTGCTGGCCGGCGAAGCGACGGACGTGCTCGTCGCCTCCGGAGGTGAGGACACGGTCGCCCAGGTCGTACAGGGGGGACGGGTGATCATCGCCGGGCCATCCATCCAGGGGGTTGCGCTGATCGCCCCAGAGCCGGCTGGTGCCGATGATGTGTGGCAGTCGGTCAAGCAACTGGAGGACGGCGGCGAGGCTCACCTCGTGCTGTCGCGCAATGTCGACACGCCGCGTGGAATCGTCACGCTGCACGTCGCCGGCAACCTCGGTGACATCGAGGAGGCGACTCGAGCGCTCGTCCAGGCACTCGTGATCCTCGTACCGCTCGTTGCATTGGTGCTCGCTGTGGCTGCCTGGTGGCTGATCGGTAAGACCCTGTTGCCGGTGGAAGCGATCCGCGCCGAAGTCGACGAGATCGGAACGCGCGAACTGGATCGTCGCGTGCCGCAACCGCGAGGTGACGACGAGATCGCTCGCCTCGCGTCGACGATGAACCGGATGCTCGATCGGGTGGAGGCCGGACAACTGGCCCAGGACCGGTTCGTCGCCGACGCATCGCACGAACTGCGTACGCCGCTGACACGGATGCGTACCGAGCTCGACGTGTCGCTCGCCGACCCCACCCAGACTGCAGCGGCGGCCACCTACCGCAGCCTGCTCGATGAGACGATTCACATGCAGCATCTGGTCGATGATCTGCTGCTCCTCGCCAGTTCGGATCCTGCAGCCCGGTCCGGCTCCGGCCAGCAGATCGACCTCGACGACATCGTGTTCGCAGAGGCTGACCGCCTCCGGGCCATCGGTCGACGAACGGTCGACGTATCAGCGGTTGGGGCAGCGCAGGTCATCGGGGACACCCACCGACTTCGCCGGGCGGTGGCCAACCTCACCGACAATGCGGAACGCCATGCGGCGACCGTCGTCAGGTTCAGTCTGCGCGAACGTGACGGCCTGGCCGAGCTGAGCATCGTCGATGATGGGCCCGGTGTGCCCGACGAGTTGCACGACACGATCTTCGAGCGCTTCGGGCGCGGCGATCACGCGCGGTCAGTTCTCGAAGGAGGTGCCGGTCTGGGACTCCCGATCGCGCGTGAAATCGTCGCCGGCATGGGTGGCACGGTCGAACTGGACCGCGACCATGAACCCGGGGCCAGGTTCGTGCTGTCGCTGCCCCTCGCTTGAGAACCTTGGCCACGATCACCAACGTCGATCGACGTCAGTCGGGAGCGATGTCGTAGCGAATTCGATAGTCGGCGAACTCTTCCGCTAGCTCCGGATAGCTCCAACCGAAGTCGGCCGGGTCGTAGACATGTCGGCCGAACGCAGTCTGTGGGCGTTGGCGCATCCAGGCGACCATCCGCCGTTCGTGCAGCGGTGTGACCTCTTCGCCGAACTGTTCGTGGATGCGCTTGACCGCGCCGATCGGGTCGGCGATCAACTCGCGATAGTGCATGTGCATGCACCAATCCGTAGTCCCCATGTCGTCGAACGCCATCCCGCACTGGATCGCGTGGTGTGCCTTGCGCCTCCACTCGTCGGCCGTTGGTCGAGGGTCCTCGCGATCGGTGAACAGGCGTTGGAGCGTGTTGACGAGACTCGCCAGCGACGTCACCACGGGGCCCGGATCGCGATGGGTCCAGATGATGCGCGCGTCCGGATAGGACGACAGCAGAGTGGGCAGGCACCACAGGTGATTCGGCGACTTGAGGATCCACCGCTCGGTCGGTTGCGCAGCCTGCAATACCTGGAGCGCGAGTCGGTGTTGCTCGTACGCCGGTGTCATGTCGCAATCCTCGAGCCAACGCCCGTAACTCGGCACCAATGCCTGTGTCTCCAGGCCGAGCGTGCGGATGTCGTACATGAACAAGGCGACGCATTCTTGGGCCAGCATCGCCCCGGTCGGATGCATGGCCGCAAACGCAGGATTGAGCTTCAACAGTTGGTCGGTCTGTTTCTGATACTCGGCGATCCGCGGATCAAGGCCCTCGTCTGCGATACCTCGCGGCGGGATCGGCTTCGCCGTTTCCCATTGCAATGGCGTGCGCGCGACAGGATCCAGCGCCAACAACTGCGAGAGCAGCGATGTGCCCGTACGCGGCAAACCAACGATCACCCACGGCGCCTCGATTCGCTCGTCCCGAACCTCCGGGTGCGAGAGAGCCCATTGATGGAGCTCGATCCGATTCGCGAGTGCACCGATGAGCATCTTTCGCACGGCCACACGACCGAACGTCGTGAGCTGTGCTTCGTGCCCGACGGCTTCGAGGTACCGGGCGAGGGGCTCGAGATAGGAGTCGCTTCCGAGATCGTCGGAGCGCGCCTGCTTGCACGCTGCAGCGACGATCGATTCAGCGTTCAACGCTCCGATCTCGAAGCCGGCGCGGGTCGAGAGCGTGCCGACGCGATTGAGGAACTTCAGCGGTGGCGAGTTGAGCTTCGCGTCGCGGAATGTGAAGTCGCTGGTCATGATGTGAGGGCGACGCTGCGTCCCGTGGTCTGGCGGTCGGCCAGTGCGGTGAGGGCAGCCGGGATGTCCTCGAACGCGACGACCGAGCCGACGACCGGACGCACGGCTCCGGCGATCACCAGGTCGTTGATCGACTTCATGATCGATGCACCTTTCGACGCCGGGGGAAAGTTGGCGCCCATCATCGTCTTGACAATTGGGACCACATCGTCGGCTTGATAAGCGAGGAGGACACCACAGAGCTTGAAGTTCCCCATGGCCACGCGCCGCGGGACGATGTGCTTCTCGTCGGCGGCGGTCTTGTCGGATGCGAAGCCCATCATCAGGTAGCGACCGTTGTAGGCAGTCGCGTTCATCGCGGCGTCCATGACCGTCCCGCCGACGTTGTCGAACACGACATCGACACCGCGACCGTCGGTGGCGCCCAGTAACTGCGCGCCGAGGTCGGTCGCGTTCTGGTCGAGTACGAGGTCCGCGCCGAGGTCCTCACACAGCGCCCGCTTCGCGTCGGAACCCACAGTCGCGATGACCCGTGCACCCGCGTGCTTGGCGAGCTGCACGGCCGCGGACCCCGAGCCACCTGCCGCTGCGGTGATCAGCACCGTTTCGCCGGCTCGGAGCTCGGCCCGATCGAACAGGCCGAGCCACGCCAGGTGGAACGGGAAGTACAGGCACGCCGCGCCCGGCATCGGGATGGCCTCGGGGATCTCGAACGCAGACGCCGCAGGACAGATCACGTACTCGGCAAAACCACCGTGGGCCATCTTGGTGATTGCCGCGACCCGCCGTCCGATCATCGACTCTGCACCTGCACCACACGCGTCGACGATGCCCATCGTCTCCATGCCAGGGCTGTACGGCAACTCGATCCGCACCGCCATGTTGCCGCCGGTCACGCGCTCGAGATCATTGAGGTTGAGCGGCACGCCGAGCACACGGACGCGCACCTCGCCGGGTCCGGGTTCGGGGACATCCACCTCGTCGAGGCGGAGTACCTCGTTCGGTTCGCCATAAACGTGGGTGCGCCAAGCGCGCATTGTCGAGGCGGTCATGTCAAGGTGGTCATAGCGATGTCTCCCAACGGTCATCGTGGCGGTCCATCCGTCGCTACTCGGGTTTCAGATCGAATCGTTGGATGTAGCCGGCGAATTGCTGCCGGACGACTTCCGGGACGACTCCGAACTCCTCGGGTTCATAGCGGTGGATACCGTCGACCCCCTTGGGGTGCTCGGCGATGTAATTGCGCATCGCCACTTCGCCGTCGTCGCTCATCGGGATGACGAGGGCTGCGTAGATCTTTGCGATCTCGGTGAATTGGTCTGCGACGAAGTCCGAGAAGAACATGTCATAGAAGATTGCGTCGGGGTAGTCCGCCTGACTGTGCTCGCGAAAGGTGATCGCGCCTTCGACCTTGTCGCGCAACCGCCGAGTCCAGTCGGCCGCCACCTCGGCCGGGTCGACCTCGTCACTGGAAGCGGTGCGCACGAGCGTGGTCAGACTCGCGTACGACGTCATCGACTTCACCGGGTCGCGATGGGTGAACACGATGCGAGCGTCGGGGTAGGTCCGCAGAAGCTGCGGCAGACCCCACAGGTGTGCGCCGGTCTTGAGCACCCATCGGTCTGCGGGCTTGTGCCACCACAGGTGCTGCAACTGCTTGCGATGGAAGTCGTACACCGGTCCGAAGTCGGCTTCGTCGTCGACCCAATCCTGATAGCTCGGTACGCGGAACTGGTTATGGAAAAGCGGCGTCGTCATCGCCTCGCCCATCATCACGACACACTCCTGGGACAACATCGCCCCCATTGGATGCATCGCCTTGAACAGGCGCGAGTGCTCGTCCCCTTGGGGGATGAACGACTGACACATCGCGATCCGCGGATCGGTGAGGGCTTCGGCAGTCGTCGGCGGCGGCGATGGAAACATCAACTCCCAGGTCAACGGGGCTCGGTTGGCGGGGTCCTGGGCGAGGATGTCATGCAGGATCGTCGTGCCTGTTCGCGGCAGGCCGATGATGAAGACGGGTCGCTCGACCGCAACCTCGGCGATCTGTGGATTTTGCTTGCGATCCTCGAGATAGAGCAGCCGGTTCACGGTGTGCAGCAAAATGCGTTCGCGGGCGATGAACCGGCCGATGTCGTTGAGCCGGGCCTCGGCGTTCAGCGAATCGACGAACCGCCCGAGCCCGTCGAGGTACGGGCCCTCGCCGAGGTCGTCAAGGCCGCCGGCGCGCCCCTGTGCCTCGGCGACCAGCGAGTCGGCATCAAAGTACCCTTCGTTCGTCACAGGCCCCCCAGGAATCGAGTGTTGTCCGCGGACCATATCGCAGCAGGGTCCGATCCGGCGGCCCCCAGCCAACTGGTACGGTCGTAGGCAGTCGACGTGGGGGGTTCTCTTGAACGAATCATCGGCAAAAGTGTTGCGCGTACGTTGGGCCGCGATCGGCGCGGCCATTGCGGTGGCACTTGGCGCAGGCGGACTTGGCATCGCACGCGCCTCGATCAGCTCGGGTGAACGCAACGTCTTCGTCGCGATCAAACCTTGTCGACTCATCGATACCCGCCCTGCACCCGACACGGTTGGTACGCGTACGATGCCACTCGGCTCGGGCGAAACAGTCGTTGTGGCCGTCCGCGGCACCCACGGCGACTGCACCATTCCCGCCGATGCCACCGCGCTCGCCGCGAATGTCGTTGCCGTACTACCCAGCGCGAGCGGGTTCTTCACGCTCTTCCCGTCCGACGCGTCCAAGCCGGTCACGTCGAACCTCAATTTCGTCGCCGGCGCACCACCCACCCCGAACAAGGTCGACGTCAAGCTTTCCGCCGACGGCAACCTCTCCGTCTTCAACTTCACTGGAACCACCCACCTCGTCCTCGACGTCTTCGGCTACTACGCCGACCACAACCATGACGACCGCTACCAACTCAAGGGCAACTATCAACCTGCCGGCAGCTATCAACCCGCTGGCAACTACATGCCAGGCGGCGACATCGTGATGCGCCAGGGTGCGTCGAGCTGGGTCCCGAACGGCGGGAGTAACCCCACGATCCGGTGGTTCAGCAACGGTGTAGAGGTCCAGTCGGATGGCGACGTCCAGATGAGCATCGATGGCCCGGCCTCGATCGGGGCGCTCGAATACCGCCTTGCCAGCGTCACGTGGTGCCTCAGCTTCGACACCAGTGCAAGCAGAGTCATCCGAACCGAACTCGACACCCGAGTCGAGATTGTCGACCTCACGCCTCGTACGACCGAAGGTTGCTACACCATCGAACCCGATCCGGCCGACTCCCTCGGCATCTTCGCCGTGCTGTTGATCACCGTCGACGTGGTAGGCATTGAATTCGTCGCTATCGGTGATGTCACCTCCGTGTGGGAACCGGTGCCCTGAGTCCGACCTGAGCCGCCCTTCGTTCCGGAACGAGCGGCCAACCTGCCTGACCCGCCGCCCCTGTGCGATCTCGTGCGCTGGATATCGCGGGATCCGCGCTATCCAGCTCACAAGTTGGCAAATAGCGGGCACGGCTCGGTCTTGAACGTGGCGAAACCTGGGCACTTGGCCTACGTTCGCCGCAGTCCTCTTGACAACGCCTGCTGTGCTTGTTCGATGAGTTCGGCGACGATCAGTTCGGTCGGCTGACGCGAGTGAACGGCACCCACTGATTGGCCGGCGTAGAGGGCGCGTGACTCGATGGGGCCGTTGTCACTGGTGGTGGGCCACATCGTGGTCCAGGACTGCGCCGAGCCTCGGGCGAGACCGGCTGCCACGGCCGATTTGAGCACACGGTGCGGAGCGTTGGGCCAACCTTCACCGAAGGCAGTGGTGAGGATCGTGTCATCTGCTGTAGATCTGATCAGGCTCTCGATGTAGGTCGGGTGGGCGATCGACTCGGTGGCCGCCAGAAACCTGGTCCCGATCCGAACGGCATCTGCGCCGGCGATCAGCGCGGCGGCCATCGCGTGACCTGTACCGATACCACCGGCTGCGACCAGCGGTAGGTCGATCACGGGACGGACTTCGTCTATCAACGCCAGAAGTCCGGTGGTGCCGCGCACGTGGCCGCCGGCTTCGATGCCCTGGGCTATGACGAGATCACAGCCGGCATCTCGTGCGGCTCGGGCTTCGTCGGTTGAACCGATCTGCCAGCAGACGCGGGCGTTTCCGCCGTGGGCGATCGCGACGAGTTCGGCGTCAGGGGTTCCCCAGAAGAACTCGATGAGCAGGGTGCGATCAGCTGCCTCCTCCAGTGCGCGTCGATCCAGGAACGGCACGAGGAAGTTGACACCCACCGTTGCTGCGGACGGGACGCTATCCAGTTGAGCCGAAAGTGACTCGATGCCGACAGTCGCGCTGAGCATGCCGAAGCCACCCGCGCGGCTGACAGCGATCGCGAGATCTGGGGAGGTGAAACCGCCCATCGCTGCCTGCTGTAGGGGGTACCGGCAGCCGAACAGGCGGGTGAAGTCAGTGGCCAGGTTCAACATGGCGTCCCTCGGGCACGTCGAACTCGAAGACGTTTGCGAAGGTCCGCAGAGGTTCACCCCTCGATAGCGTCGAGCAGCCGAAGGGCCGGTGCGACGAGCGGCGCAAGGTCGTGTTCGACGGTGGCTGCGACGATCGTCTGATCGGTGTCGAAGTAGCGGTGCGCGAGATGGTTGTGCAATCTGCAGCTCCGCTGGGCCGCTCGACGTCGTCGCCAGTTCGAGACGTGCTGGGCGACGGCCAGACAGGGTTCAATTTCCCGTGGGTCGTCAGTGACTCTTCGTTGATGGACGCGATCGGAAGCGGCATCGTCAAGGTCCCCCGTCTGCCGGTCGACGACGACTCACCACGAGCACGTTGACGTATCGGGACATCTGGCAGCACGTCGACGACCGGTTGCCGATCCCGGGCACGTCGGCGGGTGC
>JANOEM010000539.1:0-3383 GCA_031413195.1 Actinomycetes bacterium | reverse complement strand
CACCGTGTTGACGCCCGTCCCGCTTGCCGCCGCCACATCCACCGCCCACCCCGCCAGCGTGAACGTCTGGTTGACCGCGCTCCCGGGCAGGGGCGTGTCCACCCACATCACCGGGTTCGCTGTCACCGTCACGGTGACCTCGCGGAATTGATTGAACGTGCCCGTCACCGTGCTGCGCGCCTGCGCCACGAGCTTGTACACGCCCGGCGCCAAACCGCGCACCTCGCGCGACCAGCCCGACGGCCCGAAGCCGCTGCCATACCCGGCATAGGTCGCCTGCACGTCCGGCCGCGCACCCCCGTAGGTCGCATCGCCGACCGTGATCG
This sequence comes from Actinomycetes bacterium, assembly GCA_031413195.1. Taxonomy (GTDB): domain Bacteria; phylum Actinomycetota; class Acidimicrobiia; order Acidimicrobiales; family Ilumatobacteraceae; genus WLMZ01. The sequence continues at coordinate 3,057 of JANOEM010000539.1, read as the reverse complement.
CCGCCGTGCCCGACCCGGGATTCGGATAGGCCAGCACCTCCACGCGGTTGACGCCCGTGCCCGTGCTGGTGCCCGCGTCGATCGCCCAGCCGGCCATCGTGAACGGCTGCGCCAGGACCGCGCCTCCCCCGGGCACCTCGAGCGACATGACGGGCACGGCCGGCGCCACGGTTACATTCGGCACCGCCTGCGACTGACCCAGCACGCCGTTCTTGAAGGCTTGCACGGTCACCGTGTAGGTGCCCGGCGCGAGGGCCGCCACGTAGCTGTAGCCCGAGTCCCGGAAGCGGTTGTCGCCGTAGAGGGTGGCAATATCCTGTCGCTGCAGCCCATAAGTGGCGGTGCCCAAGGACGTCGAGCTCCCGCCGGCCGGCGTAGCATGCACCTGGATCACGTCCACGCCCGTGCCGCTCGCGATGCCCTCGTTGATCGCCCAGCCCGTCACGATGAAGGGCGTCTTGACCGTCGTGCTCGGGAGCGGCGCCTCGACCGCCATCGCCGGCGCGACGTCGTCGTCGGTAATCGTGACCGTCTGCCCCGCCGGACTGGCCAGCGTCGCACCGGTCGCCGTTGACAGCAGCACGGTGAAGGTCTCGAGCGGCTCATTCACCGTGTCGGGCAGCAGCGGCACGGTGACATTGAGCACGGTGCCCGACGCCGTGCCGGCCGGGAACGTCAGCGTCCCACCCACGCGGGTGAGGTCCCCGCCAATCGTCGCCGTGCCCGGCGTGGTTTCATACGCCACCGTCACCGCGCAGGCCAGCGCGCCGCCGCCGGGCTTCGTCACACGCACGCCGACCTGTTTCGACATCTGCGCCTCTGACACGGTCGCCGTGGCGGCCGTCATCGCCACCGTGGGGGTCGTGGACGTCGCACGCACCGCCCCCAGGGGCGTGCCGCCGGCAGAGACGAAGTCCTTCACCCACGTCAGCGCGCCGCACGGGGTCACGTACTCGCTCAGAGCCTCGCCGCCCGCGCCGCGCACGGTGTAGGTCGTGTGCCCATTCACGGTCCGCACCGCCCGCAAGCCCGCAGGGTCGTAGGCGTAGCTGGCGGACACTCCGCTGCTGGTGACCGTTTTGAGGAGACCTCGGGCGTTGTAGTCGTACGTGCCGCGGCCATCGGTCTTCAATCGTCCGACGGCATCGTAAGTGAACGTCTCGGCCACGGCCCCCGTCGTGAATCGCAGCTGCTGCGTCGGGGCGTCGTAGAGGTAGGTCGTCATCCCGCCACGCGTCTCGGTAAGGCGGTTCCCGGCGGGGTCGTAGCTCCACCGCAGCGCGCCCCACGGGCCATCGGCCGCCCACAGGCGACCGACCAGGTCGTAGTTGAACGTCTGCGACATGCCCGGGCGCGGATCGGCGATGCCCGAGATCTGGTTGGCCTCGTCGTAGGCGTAAATCAGATCCAGGCCGTTCGTACCTGCGGTGATCCGGGACACCCGCTGCTTCGCGTCGAACGTCGTCTCGTGCGTGACCGGCCCCGTGTTGTACTTCTTGAGGGCACCGGTCTGGGCGTCGTAGACAAAGGTGTTAGCAAAGATCGACGCGTTGTTCTTGACCGTCGCGAGCCGACCGAGCAGGTCGTAGAGGTACTTGACCTTGCGCGCCGAAGGGTACGTGATCTCGTCGAGCGCGTCGTTCGGCAGGTACGTGTACGCCGACCCAAACGTGTGGCCGTTGACCAGGTCGGCCCGCCAGCTGAGTCGTCCTGCCAGATCGTACCCATAGGTCGTGCGCATAGTCGGCGAGGCGAGGCTTGGGCTCGCCATCTGGTCCACACGCCCCGCTGTGTCGTAGTGCATCTCCAGATCGTCCGCCGTGCCGGGGGCATCGCGCTTCCAGAGCCGGTTGTTGCCGTCGTAGTGGAGCACCGTCGTCCCGGCGAGATCGGTGATCTGCCGCACGTTGCCCGCCAGGTCCGTCACGTAGGTCGTGAGGCCGCGCTCCGGCTGGCTGTCGCTCATCAGCAGATTCTTGTTGTCGTCGTACCACCACGTCCGCTCTGGCGCCGAGCCGAACAAGCCCGTGGTATTGGGGCCGTTGACGCGCGCCAGGTTCCCGAAGGCGTCGTAGGTGTATCGCGTCAACTTGTTGTCGGCGTCCCACACGAGCGTGAGCCGGGCATCGCCGGGATCGCCGAAGGCGCTGTATTCGTACGTCGTCGCGCGGTTCTTGGGATCGGTGACGACCACGGCACCCGCGGGATACGCATAGTTCGTCGTCGCCGCCTTGGGGGTGCTGAACCCTTCAGTCACGGCGACCGGCCGGTGGAGGGCGTCGTAGGAGGTTTTCACACCCGCCGCGCCTTGACCCGTGGTGTAGGGATAACTCTGGAAGAACGTGCGGCCACAGTCATCGCGCTCGACGCGCGACGTGACGCCGACCTGGTCGACCGTACTGCGCACACGGCCGAAGCCGTCCGCGTAGGAGGTCACAACCGACGGTGCACGCGTCACCGTGACGAAGCCGGCGTTGCTGTTGTCGTAGGTATACTCGGTCCACGTCGTGTTGTTCGGGGGCTTCACCCGCAGCGGCCGGAACCCGCTGTCGTAGTCGTAGCTGGTGCGCAGCAGGCCCGTCTCTTCCCACGCCACGGTGCCATTCGGGTTGACGCCGTAGTCGGTCACGATGCCCGGGGTCGTGACCTTGCTGACCCGGCCCCACGCGTACAGGAAGTCGGTTCGGTTACCGAGGGGATCGATGGCCGCTTTCAGATTGCCGTTCGGCCAGGCTTCGAACCGGTGGATGGGGCTGCCCGGCATCAACTGCGAGAGCGTCCGCTCGAGCACGAATCCGGTCGCGTAGTCGTGCCAGACGTTCGACTCGAATCCATTCGGCGAGATCTGCTCCCGCACGACCTGCGGGAGAATGTAGGGCGTGAACGGCGTCGTGCTGAAGGTGCGCGTGACTGTCCGATCCAACTCCCCGTCTTCGATGGTGCGCCACGGCCGGCCGTAGTCGTTGAAGTTGCCCAGTCCGGTACGGTACTCATGGGTCGTCACCCACGATCGTGTGGCGCGTGTCACGGTGCGCGTCGCGAGGAGCGCGCTGTAGA
>JANOEM010000538.1:0-14186 GCA_031413195.1 Actinomycetes bacterium | reverse complement strand
ACCGTTCGTCGCGCTACCCACGCAGTCGGATTCGGGCTGCCTGCGTCACGGGAGTCATCGTTGGCGATGTCTTGCAGGTATCGGGCACAGGCGTCGAGCCGCAGACGGCCACCAGCGGACGCGTCGGCGAGACGGACCCGGCGGTTTGCATCGAACACCCGGCCGGAGCTGGGCCTATCCAGCAGCGGTTCGTGTTCCACCATGTCGCCACCGCTCGCCATGCCATCGACCCTAGCCATCGACCCTAGCCATCGTGGTCAATTCCCTCTGGCCGCACGGCTCGAAAACAACACCGCGTTTAATTGCTTGCAACGTCGCAGGATCTGTGGTTTCCTTGATCCCGGTTCGGCCAGAGCGCCGTGCCCGAGACCGAAATCCACCGACCAAGGATCCCACGATGAACAGCACTCACGCACACATCACAGCCGGCGCCATCGCCGCTGGTGCGCGCAGCCGCGTTCAGCAGGGCCTTGGTTATGGCTGGCCGACCACCTCCGCGTCGGCTTTCGCCACGCCGTGCATGAACTCCGATGTGTTCATGGCAGCCACCGGTAACAAGCGCCAGCCCCGACGGCTCGGACAGCGATCGACGTAAACACCACGTCGAGCACATTCGCTCCGAGGCCGCCGGGATCACTTCCCCGGCGGCCTTTTTGATTTTCTGCCACCTCCAGCAGCAATCACGACGACCGACAGACGACCGACCAAAGACGACCGACCAAAGACGACCCGAAGAGCGAGATAGGACCCGAGATGTACGCCATCACCTTCACCGACGAAGACCTCCACGACGAGTACCACGACGAATACCGCGACGGCGGAACCCTCACCATCGTCAACAATCCTGCCGCGCTCGATTGGAGCAGGGCCCGCTGCCGCGACGGCAATGGCACCTTGACCCATCTGTTCTTCTCCGACGAGGCGATCGATACGGCCAGGGCCAAGGCGATCTGCGGGAAGTGCCCGCTTTCCGCCGCCTGCCTCGAAGGCTCGCTCGACCGGGCGGAACCTTGGGGCGTGTGGGGCGGCGAATTGCTCGAGTCCGGGCGGATCGTCCTCAACAAGCGGCCGCGCGGCCGCCCACCGAAAGTCCCCCGGCCCCTCGTCGTGATCAACGAGGACGCCATCGCCGTCCCGGTACGAGTGGCCTGACCGCCACTCGTGCCGGCTTCGGCCCTCCGGCTCCGGACCGGGGCAACGCCGCGAAGGAACTGTGTTGAACGAAGTGCCTGCGAATCCCCCCGTCGCAGGCACGGCGGCGCAGAGTTCCCTGGTGACGAGCGACCCCCGGTCTGGTTCCGGTGCGGGCTGCATCCGCGGCTCGCTGCCCGGAGGAGGCCAGTATCCTGGCCAACGTGGCTGTCAATACTCGAGTCCTGTTCGGCTCCTTTGCCGCAGCCGTGGTCATCAGTGTCGCAGGGGGCTACGCCCTCAGCCGGTCGCAGGACTCCGACCGCTCGGCTGACAGTCAAACTCGTCCCGACGACGACATCACGATCACCAGCAACGGCGTCTTCGTCGAACCCGGACTACCAACCAACGCTCCCGTCGAAGGCACGGCACTACCCGCTGTCTCACTGCGCGACGCCGCTGGAAATGACGTCTCCACGACAGACCTGATCGGCCAGCCACTCGTGATCAACGTCTGGCAGACCTCGTGCGAGCCGTGCAAGCGAGAGTTGCCGGCATTCGCAACCGTCCACGGTGAACTCGGCGACCGGGTTCGATTCGTCGGCGTCAACTCCGGCGACACAGCCGACGACGCGCGCGACTTCGCGGCCAAGTACGGCGTGGACTACGAGTCGTTCAGCGATCCGAACGGCGAGTTCCTCGTTGCACTGGGCATCACGGGTTTTCCGTACACGCTGTTCGTCGCCGCGAACGGCGAGATCGTCGCCCAAAAGGGCCTCGAACTCAGCGCCGACAACATCCGCAGCACGATCAACGACACCCTCTTGTCGTGATCGCGCTCGAGGGGTACTTCGCGTTCAGCTTCACGCTCGGCATCTTCGCCGCGGTCAATCCGTGCGGTTTCGTGATGCTGCCTGCCTATCTCATGTACTTCCTCGGTCTCGAGGGTTCCAAACCCGGCACGCAGCGAGCAAGCCTGCAGCGCGCGCTACTGGTCAGCGCAGCGACATCTGCCGGTTTCATCTCGGTGTTCGTCATCATCGGAATCATCTCGCGCCTGTTCACGTCGGTCATCGAGGAGAACGCCAAGTACGCGGGGCTTGTGATCGGGGCGGCATTGTTGGTGCTCGGTTGTTTCATGCTCGCCGGATGGAAACCTCCGTTCGCATCACCTCAGATCGGGGCGGGGCGCGAGAGAAGCCAGACTTTCCTGTCGATGTTCGGCTTCGGGATTGCCTATGCCGTTGCGTCCATCGGATGCACGATCGGGCCGCTGGTCACGTTGGTGCTCGGCACGTTTTCGACACGCGGGTTCGTCAGCGGTGTCGTCAGCGTCACGCTCTACGGCGTCGGGATGGCTCTGATCGTCACGGCGCTGACGGTAACACTCGCGTTCGCGAGTGGCGGGCTGCTCCGTGTTCTGCGGAGTTCGCTGAAGTACATGGACCGAGTCGCTGCCCTGTTCATCATGGCCACGGGGCTCTACCTCACCTGGTACTGGTACGGCGGCATCAGCGAACGGGGTTCCGACGGACTGACAACTCGCGTCGAAGGTTGGCAAGGCGAGGTTCAGAACTTCTTCAATCGGCTCGGCGTCTGGACCCTGCTCATCGTCTTCGCCATCCCCGTGGTCGCAGCCGTTGCCTATCTGGTCATCGGTCGCCGCAGCGATCAGTCTCCGACCACTTCCGGGCCAGTTGAATCCGAACCGGCGGCCTCCTGATGTTTGCTGAGCTGCTCGCCCACCCAGGCGTTCGCGAGGAGTGCGAACTCCGATCCCGAATCGGTTTCATGGCGTTCCATGGCGGATCGCTGGAAGAGATGACCGATGTGATCGCGGCCGCGGCCGCAGAGCGAAGCGGCTCCAGCTACTACGCGGTGCTGCAGCCCGACGACCTGCAGTGGCACATCCCTTCGCACAAGGTCAGCCCCTCGGACTCACCTGCGATGGCTGCGTTCATCGAACACGTCGACATCGTGATCACGGTTCACGGTTACGGACGAAGGACGATGTTCACGTCACTGCTGCTCGGTGGTCGCAACCGTGCCCTCGCCGCTCACCTCGGCCCGTTCCTGCAGCGTCATCTTCCCGCCTACGACATTCGTACCGATCTCGACACGATCCCATCGGACCTCCGCGGCCAACACGCCGCCAACCCCGTCAACTTGCCGCGTCAACAGGGTGTCCAGATCGAACTTCCGCCGCGGGTCCGCGGTTCCAGCCCGCTGTGGTGGGACTGGGAAGGACCAGGGCTCACGCCGCACACCGAGTCACTGATCACAGGCCTCGCCGAAGCGGCAACCGCGTGGGCACTGTGACCCGCTGACCTCGCACCCGTTTGACTGCGCGCGATTTGCCACATCGGGTGTGGCAAAGTGCGCGCTGTCGGACGGTGACCGCGTGGGTTACGGCGCGAGGCGCTCGATGAGCCAGTCGGCTCCGGCGCCGCGCCGGTACCGGAACCGGTCGTGGAGCCTGCTCGGGCGGCCCTGCCAGACCTCGGCTTCGGTGACATCGATCCGCCAGCCACCCCAATGAGGAGGGCGGGGGATGTCCTCCGCTGCGTCAAATCGTGATTCGACAGCCATCACGCGGGCCTCGAGCTCGGCTCGATCAGCGAGTACCTGCGACTGCGGCGACGCCCACGCGCCGATCTGCGAGGATCGGGGACGGTCGGCGAAGTACGCATCGGACTCGGAATCCTGCACGCGCGTCACAGTGCCGCGGATCTTCATCTGGCGATGCAGCTGCAGCCATGTGAACAGTGCGGCGACTCGCGGCCATCCATCAATTGCCCGGCTCTTGGCCGAGTCGTAGTTCGTGTAGAACACGAACCCACCGTCGGTGACGCCCCGGGCCAGCACGTAGCGCGTGTCAGGCGTTCCTTCAGCGTCGATGGTGGACAGCGCCATCGCGTTCGGTTCGACGCAACCTGCCTCGACTGCTTGGTCGTGCCAATGCTGCCACTGCTGAAACGGGTCGGGGAGCAGGTCACCGATGTCGAGTCCGGTGGTTTCGTACTGCACTCGTCGATCGCGTATCGAGTCGGTCACGTCGGACCAGTCATCGCTTGGGCTGGATCCTTGGGCTGGATCACGGTGGCGCCGCGCATGTACGGATGCAGGACCCGCGGGATGGCGACGCTGCCGTCGGGTTGGCGGAAGTTCTCGATGATTGCGGCCCAGACCCGAGGCACAGCCAGAGCCGATCCGTTGAGGGTATGGGCGATCTCGGTTCCTCGAGCGAGCGGGCGGCGGAAGCGGATATCCGCCCGACGGGCCTGATAATCGCTGAACCAACTGATCGAGCTGACCTCGAGCCACTTGTCGCAACCGGGCGCATAGACCTCGATGTCGAAAGACCGGTAATGGCTCTGACCCATGTCCCCGGTGCAGATCTCGACGATTCGATAGGGCATGCCGAGCGACGCAATGGTGCGTTCGGCGCGAACCACCATCTCGTCCAACAACACCGCGGCCTGCTCGGGCATCGCGACTGCCAGGATCTCGACCTTGTCGAACTCGTGGGTGCGCAGCATTCCGCGCGTGTCGCGGCCCGCCGATCCGGCTTCGCGACGAAAGCAGGATGTCTGGGCCATCATCCGCGCCGGGAGATCTGTGTCGTCGAGGACCTCGCCCGCGTACAGCGACGTGAGCGGCACCTCTGCTGTCGGGATGGCCCACAGGTCGTCGCGCTCGATCGAATACGCGTCATCCGCGAACTTGGGAAGCTGACCCGTAGCGGTGAGGGTCGCCGTGGTGACCAGGGTTGGCGGCCGAACCTCCTCGAACGCGTCGGCGTTGTTGTCCAGCGCGAGTTGGCACAGCGCTCGCGCCATTGTCGCCCCGAGGCCGCGCTGCATGGTGAACATCGCACCGCTGATCTTGGTCGCGCGTTCGTTGTCGAGGATGCCCAGCGCGGTGGCCGTTTCCCAGTGCGGTACCCGTTGGTGTTCGGCAAATTCAGCTGGCATGTTCACCGGGCCTTTGACGAGTGGGTTGTCGGCTTCGCCGGCGCCGTCGGGGGCATCGGGGTGGGGCAGATTGGGGATGCGGAGCAGAATCTGGCGAAGTTGTTCGGAGACATCGAGGTGTTCGGCTGCGAGAGTTCGTTCGGTTTCACCGAGATCTCGACTGGTGGCCATCACCCCTTCTGCGGCAGCGGATTCCCCGGCTTTGCGGAGTTGGCCGACTTGCTTGCTGAGATCGTTCACCTGGTGACGGATATCGTCTCGTTGGGCGGTGATGTCGCGCAGACGTTGGTCGAGACGGGCAGCGAGATCGACCTGGTCGAGGACCTCAGTGCCACCGCGACGTGCAAGCGCGGCATGCACACCGGCCAGATCAGAACGGAGCAGGCGAACATCGATCACGAAGGAGCAGGTTAGCTGTGAGGTGTCGCGACGGGTGCTGTCTTTCGTAGGTCGGAGGGGAAGCGGCCGTAGCCTGAAGGCTCATGGGATCAGCCGTCGTCGTCGAGGATCTGGTCGTGAGGTACGGCGATCTGATCGCGGTCGACCACGTGTCGTTCGTCGCCCGGTTCGGTGAGGTCACCGCAGTGCTCGGCCCGAACGGCGCCGGCAAGACCAGCACGATCGAGGTCTGCGAGGGCTTTCGCAGCGTCACCAGCGGTTCCGCGCGTGTGCTGGGGATGAACCCCGCAGCTGAACAAGCACGGCTCAGCAAGCGGATGGGGGTGATGCTCCAAGAGGGCGGAATCTCTCCGTCGGCTCGTGTCGCCGAGGTCGTCCGTCTGTTCTGCGATCTCTACGGCAAGGGGATCGATCCGCAGTCACTGATCGAGCGAGTCGGGCTCGCCGAACGTTCACGCTCGAGCTATCGGCGACTGTCCGGCGGCGAGAAGCAACGGCTGTCGCTGGCGATGGCCCTCGCCGCTGCCCCGGACGTTGCCTTCCTGGACGAACCGACATCAGGTGTCGACATCACCGGGCGGCAATTGATCCGAACAATCGTGCGCGATCTCGCTACCCAGGGTTGCGCCGTGGTCTTGGCCACACACGAACTGGATGAAGCCGAGAAGATCGCCGATCACGTGATCATCTTCGATCGCGGTCGCGTGGTGGCAGACGGTTCGCTCGACGACTTGCGGGCCGGACACGACGAGATCCGGTTTCGCAGCGTTCGTGGCCTCGAAATCGACGCGCTGTCACAGTTGTTGCAGCAGCCAGTGCGCGCCCTCGGTGACGGCGAGTATGTCGTCGATGGTGACCCGACCCATGTTGCCGCCCTGTCGACGTGGCTTGCCGAGCAGGGGTACCCGCTCGCCGATCTCCGCGCGGGGCGCCAACGCCTCGAAGACGTGTACCTGCGCCTGACCGGCAACGGTGAGGTCCCGTCGTGAACCCACTGCGGGCACAGCTCCGCCACGAGGTATCGACCACGTTGCGCAACGGCGAACAGTTGCTGTTGAACTTGATCATCCCGGTGATGCTGCTGGTGTTCTTCAGCGTCGTCGATGTCCTGCCGACCGGCACAGCTGACCCGATCGACTTCCTCGCGCCGGGGATCCTTGCGCTTGCGGTGATGTCAGCGGCGATGGTCAGCCTCGGCATCGGTACCGGTTTCGAACGCACCTACAAGGTCCTCAAGCGACTTGGCGCGACACCGCTCGGTCGCGGTCGCCTGATCGCAGCGAAGATCATCGCCGTGACCATCGTCGAACTGGTCCAGTTCGCAGTACTGGTGCCGGTTGCCTACGCACTCGGCTGGGAACCAACCGATCCCCATTGGCTCGTCGCTCTCGGCGCGGTGATCGTCGGCACGATCGCGTTCGCCGGTATCGGTCTGTCGTTGGCCGGTCGCCTCCGCGGTGAGATCAACCTGGCCGCCCAGAACGGGCTCTACCTGGTGCTGTTGTTGCTCGGCGGGATGATCATCCCGTTCGCAGAACTGCCTGGCCCGCTCGCTGCGCTGGCGAAGGCGTTGCCATCGGGGGCATTGGCCGATGTGCTACGCGAGGCACTGACCCAATCCGGTGTTCGGCCAACGGCGTCATGGATCGTCCTGGTCGCGTGGGCCGTCGTGACCCCGGTGCTGGCCACTCGACTCTTCCGCTGGGAATAGCGAAGCGCTACTGCGATCGTTCCGGCTCCGGCGCGGCCGGCGAACGCTGGAACTCGTCCGTCACCTGCTCGTAGGTGAGCGTTGATTCAGCCTTGGCTGGTTGCCTGGGTCGGCGGTAGCTCTGTTGTTCGTCGAATCCGGCGCTGAAACGCTTGAAGAACATGAAGATGATGATGCTCCAGATGAACATCGTGCCGCCGACTTTCATGATCGCGCCTGCGACCTGCTGGTCGTTGACCACGTCGATGCCCCACACCCGGACGGGGATGTCGTACCGGCTGTAGACGGCACCATCCGCGAACGTCAGCCACCCCGCAGGAACAGTAGGGATCACGCTCTGGATGAACAGGTACACCATCTTCGCGGCGTAGCCCATCTGCAGTTCCTTGAACGGCCCGATCACCGGCATCCACATCAGCAGTGATGTCGAAACCAACAGGAAGTGCAGGCTGTAGTGCAAGGCCCCGTTCTCGCCCGATGCATTGACCATTGCCGGGATGTGGGTGATCATGATCACCAGGTTGAACAGGACTCCGGCGACAACCGGCTTGGTCATGAACCGCAGGACCGAATAGGCCCGACCATCACCGATGATGATTCTGAGCAACCATTCCGGTGTCGCCAGCAGCGCCAGCGGGGGCAGGAAGTACGACAGCATCATGTGCTGCATCATGTGGCCTGCATAGAGATAGTTCTCGCCGATGTCGTGCATCGGCCAGTCGCTCGCGACCCACAGCATCGCGATCGTTGCCACGAAGCAGATCGTCTGACGGCGGGTGACCACAGGCTGACCAGGCGCGACCGCGCGCGGGCCGATCACCCGAACTGCGTAGATCCAGGCGCCGATCAGGAACGCAACCACGATCCATACCTCGGCATGAACCTGGAAGGCCCACGGATCGGCGGTGAGGTCGACACTGGCGAGTCCGCTGAATCCTGAGATGCTGAAGTTCGGCATCACGCACTCATTTCCGAATCGTGGACCATGGGCAAGCCTCAGCTACGGCTGAAGAACTGGAACGTCGCCAACATCACGCCATAGACGGCGACAGCGAGGATCAGTCCCGAGTAGAACAACCACGTGAAAATCTTGCTGTCGAACTTCAGGTGCATGAAGAAGCTGACGACCATCACGAACTTGACGACCATCAGCACGAGCAAACCCGACATGAACATCCAGCCCGGCAAATCGAGATAGCTGATCGCGACCTCGGCTGCCGTCATGATCGCGAGGATGATCGCAATTCCGACGTAACCGCGATCGCTCAACCCGTGTTCGTCATGCTCGCCATGTGCGGACTCGGCATGTTCGGACTCGCTGTGGCCGGCATCATTCGTCAGGTCGTCGTGATTTTCGGTGTCGATGCTCATGGAAACCTCAGGCCGGGATCAGGTAGACGAGGGTGAAGATGATGATCCAGATGATGTCGACGAAGTGCCAGTACAAGCCGATCATCTCGACCACTTCTGCCTTGTCGCCCGGGACCCTGCTGCGGATCAGCATGCCGACCAACGCGAGCAACATGATGATGCCGACAGTGACGTGCACGCCGTGGAAACCGGTCAAGGTGTAGAAGCTAGATCCGAACAGGTTGGTCGTGAAACCGAGACCCTCCTGGTAGAACTCGGTGAACTCGAATACCTGGGCGCCGACGAAGGTTGCGCCGAGCAGCGCTGTGACGGTGAGCCAGATGTTGGTGTTGCGGTCGTCACGACGTTTTGCGGCCGAGACTGCGAGCACCATGGTCAACGAACTCATCAGCAGCACGAACGAGCTGACCGAGGTCAAGGGGATGTTGTAGAGCTGGTTCGGGGTCGGCGAACCACTATGACGGCCGCGATAGAGCATGTAGGTGGAGATCAGACCGCCGAACAGCAGGCATTCGCTGCCGAGGAACATCCACATCGCAAGCTTGTTGTTCGACAACCCGGTGCTGGTCGCATGACCGTGATCACCGTGATCACCGTGATCACCGTGGTCGGCGTGATCGCCGTGATCATCAGATGGCGCGTGCTCGTCGTCGATTGTCGCGACGGATGAACCGGCGTCGCCGGGGTCGACGTCAGAGGTCGGGGTTGCGGTGTCAGCCAAGGGTCGCCAACTCCTTCGTCGTCGATTCATCGTCGGCCGGTGGGTCGTAGTCGGACTGATCGGCGACCGATGGTTCGAGCGCCCAGCCGAACATCGCCAGCAGCACCACGAAACCGCCGAACACGGCGAGCAGGTGACTGAAGATGATCCCGTAGGCAATGATCGGCAGACCGACAGCGAGAATCACCGGCCAGTACGACGGCGATGGCAGGTGGATGTTGGTGTCGGCGCGAGTGGCCTCGTCGGCCATCACGTCCTCGTACGTCGCCACCTTCTTGATCTCACCGCTGTCGTGGTCCTCCTCGTACTTGCGGTGGAAGAACTCGTCCAGCGCATGCACGGTCGGGATCGCGTCGAAGTTGTGCTCCTTCGGTGGGCTGGCAGTCATCCATTCGAGGCTCCTCGCATCCCAGGGATCAGCGGGAGCGAGCACCTTGCTCCGTGCCGTCTTGACGACGTTGATGATGAACAGCAAGATGCCGAGCGCAAGGATGAACGATCCGATCGTCGAGACCAGGTTCCAGAACGCGCCGTTGAAGAAGCCGTCACCAGCGCGGGCGTCGGTCCAGATCTGCATCCGGCGCGGCTGGCCTTGGAGCCCGAGGATGTGCATCGGACCGAAGGTCAGGTTCATACCGAGCACCATCAGCCAGAAGTTCCACTTCCCGATTCGCTCACTGAGCATCTTGCCGAACACCTTCGGCCACCAGTAGTAGAAACCGGCAAACAATCCGAACACAGCGCCGCCGAACAAGACGTAGTGGAAGTGAGCGACGATGTAGTAGGTGTCAGTCTGCTGGGTGTCCGACGGCGAGATCGCATGGGTCACCCCGGACAATCCCCCGATTGTGAACTCGACGATCAGGCCGATCGCGAACAACATCGCCGTCGTGAACCGCAACTTGCCGCCCCACAAGGTCATCGTCCAGTTGACGATCTTGACCCCGGTCGGCAACGCAATCGCCATCGTCGCAACCGAGAACACGGCCACACTGACCGGGCCGAGGCCGCTGGCGAACATGTGGTGGGCCCAGACGCCCCAGCCGAGGAAACCAATCGCTGCGCCCGAGAAGACGACGAACTTGTATCCGAAGAGCGGCTTGCGGGAGAACACCGGCAGCACTTCGCTGACGATGCCGAACGAGGGCAGGATCAAGATGTAGACCTCCGGATGGCCAAAGATCCAGAACAGGTGCTGCCAGAGAAGTGGATCGGCGCCCTGGTCAACGCTGAAGAACGCCGCACCGAAGTTGCGCTGGAACATGAGCAGGAACAACGCAACGGTGATGACCGGAATCGCGAACAGGAGCAGGAACTGGACAACCAGGATCATCCAGGTGAAGATCGGCATCTTCATCATGTTCATCCCTGGCGCTCGCATGTTGAGGATGGTCACGATCAGGTTGATCGCGCCGGTCAACGATGCAATTCCGGTGATCTGCAGGCCGAGCGCCCAGAAGTCGACTCCGTGGCTGGGTGAGAACGCGACGCTTGTGTTCGGCGCGTAGGCGAACCAGCCCGAGTCCGCCGCACCGCCGAGGAACCACGCCGTGTTCAAGAAGATCCCGCCGAGCAGGAAGCACCAGAACCCGAAGGCGTTGATACGTGGGAACGCGACGTCTCGTGCGCCGATCTGCAACGGGATGAGATAGTTCGCGAATGCGGCCGCCATGGGCATCACGAACAAGAACACCATCGTGGTCGCGTGCATCGTGAACATCTGGTTGTAGGCGTTGGCGCTGAGCACCTTGTTCTCGCCGGCAGCGAGTTGGAGGCGGATGAGTAGCGCTTCGATGCCACCGACGATGAAGAAGAAGAATGCTGCGACGCCGTACATGATGCCGAGCTTCTTGTGGTCGACCGTGAACACCCAACTCCGCCAGCCAGTGGTGGAGACCGGGCGGCGGAAGACGCCGAGTGAAGTGCTGGGCGTGACGATTGCGGTCGAGCCGCCGCGATACAGCGCAGGGGTTGGACGTTCGATCAGGGCCATGGTTCGTTACTCCCTTTACTTCCGCTCGCGAAGGTAGGCGATGATTTGGTCGATCTGATCCTCGGTGAGGTTCAGATTGGGCATGCCGCGGTACTTGCCATCACTGGGTTCCAGTTTGTCGGGGTCGACATACATCGGCTTCTTCGACAGTGGGTTGCGCAGCCACTCACGGAGTTGCACGGCGTCGAGACAGTCGCCCGAGACGCCTTCGAGGTACACGGACGTGAATTGATCGGGTGACGCGCCCCAGAGCTTGGCCCGGCACTCCTGCGTCAACAGGTCGTACGCTGCACCGGCAAAGGTGGTGCGGGTCATCAAGTTGGTCAGGTTCGGTGCAGCGCCGCTGTATACGTACAGGTCAGGACGCGAGATGACTGGCGAACCATCATCGTTGGCCAATCCATTGACCTGGTGACAGCGGCTGCAGTTGGCCAAATAGACCTGCTCGCCCTCGGCCACGGAAGCGTCGGTTGGTGACTCGTAGGCCTGGAGTTGGTTGGTCTTCCAAGTAACGAAACCGGCCGAGTCGAGCGCGACCGCTTCCATCCGCATGTAGGCGTGCGACAGGCCGCAGAACTCGGTGCACTGCCCGGCGTAGATCCCGGGCTGGTCGGCTTCCATTCTCAGGGTGTGAACACGCCCGGGAACTGCATCCTTCTTTCCGTTCAGCTTGGGAATCCAGTACGAGTGGATCACGTCGCGGCTCGTGATCCGCAAGAGCACCTTCTGCCCAGCAGGGAGCACGAGTTGGCCGCTCGTGACGATCGGCTCGGCGATACCGCCGCAACCGTCTTGCACGGGGTAGTCGTACTCCCACCACCACTGCTGCCCGGTTACGTTGATCACGCATTCGGTGTCGCTGGTCTTGGCGAGTTCGAACAACGTGGTGACGGTTGGGATTCCGATACCGATCAGGATGATCGCCGGCAGGATCGTCAAGGCGATCTCGAGTGCCGGCTTGCCGTGCGTCTGCTTCGGGACGGGCTGGCCACGATCTCTGTACTTGAAGACGCAGAACATCACAACCGTGAACACGACGACGAACACCGCGCCCGCAATGTAGAACGGGATCCGCTGCAGATCATCGATCTTTTGCGCGTTCGGTCCCTCTGGTTGGAACGTGTCCTGGGGTGCGTCCTCGGCGCATGCGCCAGCGAACGCAACGAGCCCGAACAACGCTGCGGGTGCCGTAAGCCGGCGCCAAGCCGACCGCTGCAAGTTCTCGTGCGGGTTGTCGTTCATCGAGTCTCTCGACGGATCACTCACTGCCCCAACGGTAGTCACCGGTTGTTGTTTGCGCCCCATTTGGCTCACGTCATTTCGGGGGACACTTGTCACGG
This sequence comes from Actinomycetes bacterium, assembly GCA_031413195.1. Classification (GTDB taxonomy): domain Bacteria; phylum Actinomycetota; class Acidimicrobiia; order Acidimicrobiales; family Ilumatobacteraceae; genus WLMZ01. Next base: position 1,546 of record JANOEM010000538.1, on the reverse strand, counting down.
AACCACGATCCTCAAGACGGCCGTGTCGACACCCGGCACAGTGAACTGGTATTGCTCATCGGCCGGGGCAGCGACCGACGGCCGGGAAGGGTTGACGATCAAGAACTGTTCGCCGCCTTCGGTGATCGCTTGGGTGCACACGGACGATTCCACGCTCCGTTCGGCAGCGGTGCCGGCGGCGACCACTTCGTAGCCGAGGAATGCGCGCAGACGGTGGGTGCCGTCGTCCATGTTGCGGAAGCGAACGTAGTTATTGTTCGAGCGCAGCAACGTGACCGCCTCGGGATTCCCCGCAATGCCGATGACTTCGGCTCGGAGCGTGCCGTTTTCGAGGATGACCGTGGCAGCAGGGTTGGATTTGCCAGGGATCGCCCGACTCGGATCTTCGTCGGCCTCGGTCAGCTCGGCCCCGCAGGTGTCGCCTTCCGACGACACTTCGTTGATCTCGTGCTTTTCGATCGTGTGGCCACCTTCGAGCGCACTCGCCACGCCGGCGCCGATCAGTGCGACAGCGCCAACGGTGCACAGCGCAGTCACAACCGACTTGCCGACATTGCGCTTGGTTGCCATCAGCGCACCGAACAGAACGATCACCGACGCGATGCCACCGAAGAGCAGGATGCCGGCCGTACCCGGGTTGGAGAGCATGATCCGCGAGAACGAAAAGATGATCAGGCCAGCACCGATCGCACCAAGGATCGGGAGTTCCATCGGATGCATGATCCTCTTGCGGACCCCCGAGTTGTAGGCGACATCGCCGGAAGCTTGCTCACTCCACGACAGCACCATCCACTCGACAGTGGCGATCAGCAACACGATGACCGCGATCCAGACGACGGCGTACCCCACGATCAGACCGACAGACAACAGCGCAACGCCGATTCCGGCAACGATGGGCCACAGGCTCCGTTGCACCGGGTGATGAGACGCTGCGCAGGTGTCGATCGCTGCCGGGTCCTTCGAAGACACGTTGCTGTCACGGACCCAGAAGTTCATCCCGGTCATGAACACAAGCCCGATCGCCGCGCCGATCAGGCCGAGGGTGCCCAACGGACCGCCGGAATTGATGCCGCCGAAGATCAGCGTGCCGGCCACCGCCAGCGTGCTTGCTCCGATGAAGAATTTGGAACCTGTGGTGAACACTTGTGCTTACCTGCTCACTTTGTGACGTAGACCACGAACCACAGCATGGTGAAGGCTGCAGCGACGAAGTACCAGTAGATGGCGTGGGCGGTGACGATCTCTCGTTGAGTCGTGCGACCTCCGAGGTATCTGAATGCGGTGACGAGCGAGAAGACGATGCCGGCGATGAGCAAGGCGAGGAACGTTCCGGTGACGGAGTAGAACATCACTCCGTACCCATTGTCGTCTGCAGCCCTGATCTCGACACCCATCTGGACGTAGACGGCGATCTGAGCGTTGAGGATGGCAAGTCCCATCAAAGCCGTGAGAGCGAGCGCCATGCTGGCGTGCTTGCGATCGTCGCGCCGCGCCGCGTACACGGCCCACTGGGCAAAGACGCCGACAGGTATGAAGCCGAGCAGCA
>JANOEM010000537.1:0-8922 GCA_031413195.1 Actinomycetes bacterium | reverse complement strand
GGAAGGTTCTCCGCATGTCTCGGCTGGTGATGAGGATCGCAACGGGCACAAGCAGAAGCGACGGAATGAACGTGGGCCGGACGAGTACGGCAAGACCGGCGATCAGACCGGCCGTGACGAATGTTCGACTGGTCGGAAGTTCGAAACCGGCAGCGGACGTCCCCCACGGATGCCAGACGAGAACCGCAACGACAGTCGTAGCCAAGAACGTAAAGAGCGTCTCACTCAGTAGCGCCGCGGTAAACATGATGAGGCTTGGAAACATGGCGACCAAAAGAGCGACGCCGATCGCGGTGACCGGACCGAGCAATCGGCGGCCAATCATGCCAACGATTGCGATTGTCGCGGTACCGAGAAGCAGGTTCAGGACCGCACCGGCCGTGATTACCGTCCCGGGGAGGAATGTGTTCCCGACGAGCCAGATTGGGATGGCAAGAACGAACGAATACCCGGGCGGCCAGAGTGCAGTTGCTTGGCCAGTCGCACCAACATAACCCTGGCCGTCGGCAAGGCGTTGCGCGGTCTGGAGATAGAACTGCGAGTCTCCTGCCCCAACGGGGGTGCGGAGTGCGTACACCAACCACGCAGCGCGCAGCACCATCCCGAAGAGCACGACCAAGGCGAGAATCTCCCCGGCTGAATCTAGAGTTGGAAGTCGACGCCGCCCTTGCGGCGACGGTCCGACTGGAATCCCGGGATCGGTAGAGGCCCCATTGAGAATCATCTGGCCGCAAGCTACCAGTCAGCGTTGTGAATAGGATCACGTCGGTCGCCGAGCGTTTGCGAGGAGGCGGGTGGTCCAAAGCCGGGGGAGTTCCATGGTCGTACAATCGGATGGGTTGGCGGTGACGTCGCTGTTTGATGCACACAGTCCTGGCCAATTGCGAGCGCGCCAGACACCTGAGCGGATTCGTTCGCTCGACGGATATCGGGCCATCGCAGCGACGGGCGTAGTCGTCTACCACACTGCCGGCTGGGTCGGCTTCCTGAACCCGAACCAGCCGGGTGCTCACATCATTGACAACCTCGGCAACTTCGGAGTTGCCGTCTTCTTTCTGCTTTCTGGGTTTCTCCTTTTTCGGCCCTTCGCTCTCGGTTCTCTCAGCGGCGAACCGCAGCCATCTACGGCACCCTTCTACATCCGCCGATTACTCCGGATCTTTCCCGGCTACTGGCTGGCCCTCGTGGCATGGTCGTTGACAGTCGCACCGCCAGATCGGGTCTCAGGAACGACTCTTGGCAAGTTTTTCTTGATCGATCTCTACGACCCGCGAATCAAGACGTGGCAAGTTGGGCTGGGCGTCTCGTGGACCCTCACAATCGAGCTCACTTTCTATCTTTTCCTGCCGATCTACGCCTGTTTCGTGTCCCGTATCGCTCGTCGGTTCGGTAGTCGTCGGCATCGACTTGCGATCCAAATGTTCGGCCTCGCTGCGCTCTATACCTCGTCTTTCGTGTACCGCGTCCTGCAAGCCCGTTGGGACGGAGCTCCATTCCATTCAGTCACGTGGCTTCCGGCATTTTTCGACTGGTTTGCGCTCGGTATGCTCTTAGCGGTTGGTTCGGCATGGGTGAGGTGTGGCGGTCAACTGCCGACTTCAGTGCGTGAGTTGGCCGGTCGGACCTGGGCGTGTTGGACGTGTGCCGCGCTGTCGTATATCGCGATCCTCGTGCTGAAGGGAGGCGAGCTTCACTTCGATCGAATCGAGACACCTGCGCAGATGTCGTGGCGATTTTTCTTTCAGGGCTTGGCGGCATTCTTTTTCCTGTTGCCGGCAACCCTGGCCAGGAATGACGGGCCGGCCATTCGCTCGCTGCGATCAAGGCCTTTGCTGTTCCTCGGCACGATCTCGTATGGCATCTACCTCTGGCACCCGGTGGTAATGCTTTGGGTCGAGGGCTTGGCAGATCAAACCTCAGCACGAGCGCGGCTCGTCGTATTGACCATTGCGACGCTCGCCCTGACAATCCCAATTGCCGCGGTCAGCTATTTCAGTTTCGAACTTCCGTTGACGGGCGTCTACTCTCGCGCCGCGCAGCGAAAGCACGTACGCCTCGAGTCCTCGACTGAGGCCGGGCATGACTATGTCGTCGGGGGGAAAGTATCGTAAACGAGCGGGCGGTCGAAGGGGCGGTCGAGTCGGTCGCTGGCGCGGGGGACCTATTACCGACCAGGTCCCGCTCAGATTGGCGACTCTTGATGTTGGGAGCAGCGTTCGTGATCCTGGTCGCCACCGCGTTGTCATACATCATGAGTGAGAACCCTCCGCCGCCCGAACTCAGCGGCGCTGAACTTGCGTTCACGGGAGTGTTCTCGGACAACTTCGACCGAGCGGCCAACGACGAAGGCCTCAATGATGGCGAGGTAGATCAGTGGATTATCGAGCGCGGCGGATGGGGTGTCCAGGTCGGAGTTGCATTCCTGCCGATGCCCGACGCTGACCGCAACCTTGCCGTCGTGGATGTCGGATCTCGGGCAGCGTCGGTCAGTGCACTTATCGGAGGTCTCGGTGTATGCGGTGTCGTCGCCCGCTACGCGGACGAACGTAACTATGTTGCGCTCGTGCGGGTGCCTGCATACGGGGTCTGGAACGTCGTCATTGTCACCGATGGGCTCTTGGTCCAACTCGGCAAGCTCGGTGACATCAGCGACGCGAACGTGCCGGTTACCTTGGCCGTCGCAGACGATCTGATCGTGGCGAGCGTCGGTGGTCGTGAAGCGACGTTTGTCCAGAAAGCTGCCTTCGACGGGACCAGTGTCGGGCTGATTGGGGAGGGAGGCGCAAGCTCCTGCGCGTGGGACAATTTTGTTGCTCAGGTCGCGCGTTGACCGCCGACGCGCGACGTCGCCGGCGGGACGTGCCGGCTAGGTGGAGTGAGGCCTTTCATCGCCGACTTTGGCCGACGGCTCTCCTCTACGGGATCATGGCTCTTGCGGCAACGGCGCTGTCCGAGCGCCCGAACCACTACGTCGCCGACAATCGGTTCGAGCAGTACTTCAACCCTTCTCGAAGTCTGCTCAAGATGTTTGCCGTCTGGGATGGCAGTCGGGGCCTCGGCGCCCCGCGGGAGGATGTCTGGATCGGCACAACGATTCCGGTGTTTGCCCTTCGAGCCGCAGGGTTCTCCCCGGCGCACACGGAGCGGATATTCCACGCGTTGTGTCTCGTCACGGCAGGGCTCGGAGTTGTGGTGCTCGTCCGACTGTTCCGACCGCGAGTTGGAGCGGAACATCTGATCGCGGGTTTGCTCACCATGTTCGGGCCCTTCTCAGCCTCATTCCTCCTGCCCTCGAACCTGTACATCATGTTCGCCTTGAGCCCGTGGTTCGTCGTGATCTTCATCAGAGGGGTTTCAGGCGATCAGCCGTGGCGCTGGGCCGCAGTGTTTGCGCTGGTCGTCGCGGCGGCAGGCAATAGCGACACTCCAGGACTCCTCTATACCTCGGTGGCATTGCTCGCCGCAGCGAGCTACCTCGTGTTGATTGAAAGGCTTGTTCGCTGGCGTGATGTCGGATTGTGGGTGATGAGAGCGGCAGGCCTCTCTCTCGCATGTGGAGCTTGGATCCTTGCGAAGACTTACTACGCCGCGGAGGCCCTCGAAGCACGGTTGGCTGATACCGAGCTACCTTCCTCCTCCGCCACATCATCATCGTGGTCCGAGTCGTTTCGCGGACTCGGCAATTGGCTGTCGTACTTTCGCGAACAGGGTCAGTTACTGAAGCCACAGACGGTTGTCTACCTCGATTCCCAGTGGATCATTCTCGCAACGTTCGTGCCGGCGATACTCGCGTTGGTTGTGCTTTGGAAGATGCGTAGCCGCGGGTTGCTGTTGTTCGGGGCGATGACCATCGGTGGGATCGTCACAATGGTCGGTGGCTTCGGTGTGCCGAACGCATCGCCGCTCGGTGGCCTGATTCTTGACGGGTTCAGCAACGTGACGTTCCTCAAGTCGCTACGGAACACGTATAAGGCAGGCGCCGGTCTGGTGATTGGCGTTTCCGTCCTCGCAGCATTCGGAGCGGTGGCAATCTACCGCTGGTGTGCTGAACGGTCGCGAACTCAAGCAATTGGTGCGGCCCTTGTCGGGACCGTCCTACTGATCAGTCTGGCGGCGCCGTTCGCAACGAGATCGATCTATCCACCCGACGAACAGGTCGGCGAGGTCCCGGGCTACTGGTACGACGCCTTCGAGTATCTTGACGGTCTCCCGCTGGGTGGCCGCTCCTTGATCGTTCCGGCGATTTCGCAAGCGTCGTATCGGTGGGGATATGTCGGCGATGACATTTTCGATGCGTTGATGACTCGCCCCCACGCAACAGCGACGGGTTGGATGCTTTCGACAAGAACTGGTCACAACGCTCTCGAGCAGATCACCTTGAATGCACAGGATCCCGGTTATTGCGGGGGCGTCATGGCAGCAATGGCGAGACGGCTCGGCATCAGTGAGATCGTGATCCGGAACGATCTCGATTGGGCGGCGTCTTCCATCGCCAGGCCGGCGCTGTTCAAGGGTCTTCGATCGGACCCCGACTTCGAACGAGTCGCCCAGTTCGGAGCACCGGGGCAGGGGGTCGTCGCATCAAACGACTCATCGGAGGAGGCAGAATACGAACGGACCTTGCCGCCGGTCGAGGTCTATCGGTTGCGGTCGGGCTTGAGCCTGCTCGACGCTCATCGTCCGACGGGAGCTGGAACGGTGATTGCGTCGGGCGACGTCGGGGGCTGGCCGAGTCTGGTCAACGCCGGGATTCTCGGACCTGCGACGGCCATTGCAGCGTCGGCAGCCATGTCGGACGCCGAAGTCGTCGAGACACTGGCGAAAGGTTCTCAGGTGGTGATCACTGACACGGCGCGGCGTCGTGTCCGCAATCTCCTACATCATCAGCCGGAGCTCTCCCCAACTCTCGCCGAGGGCCAAGAACTCGATCGGCCAGTCCGACCGGTGTATCCGGACGTGGCTGGAGCGGAGTCGGTTGCCTGGTTCCGCGATGCGTCAAGCATCACCGGCGCCTATGTGAGGTTGGGTGGGAACCGGAACGATCAGCGAGCGTCGCTCGCGTTCGACGGGGACCCGCAAACAGCTTGGGCGGTGCCATGGTCTGGGATTGGGCCGCGACCTTCTTTGACAGTGACGCTTCGTCGTCCAACATCGGTGCATCGCATGGTCGTGCAGTCCGCTGTCACGCCGCTCGGACTTCCCACCGTGACAGGACTCGAGGTTGGGTTCTCGGACGGATCAATGGTCACCGTAGATGTCGACAGTTCCGGACGTGCGGAGATTGACTTCCCGGCACGAGTCACCTCCGTGATCAATTTCGCTGTCTCGGACATTGGCGTGTTCGGGACAGTTGTCGGACTCGCCGAGGTGTCCGTGGCCGGGCTCGATCTCGTTGAGCACATTCAGGTTGCGCGCGATCTGTTCGTCCGTGGCGCTCCGGCGGTCCTCGATGCTCTTCGGGACGCCCCAACCGCATACACATTTTCTCGGGTGAGCCGGGTGGTCTCGGCAGTCCGGGCGGATCCGATGACCACTTCCTATGACGAAGAGTTGGCAATCCGGCGACGATTCGAGGTTGTGCGCCGAGACGAGTTCACGGTGTCGGGGACGCTTCGATTGCTCAGCACGACGTCCGACGATCTGGTCGGAGTACTGCTCGGCCAGCCACTCAACGCGGTCGGGCACCGCCCGCCTGGAACCTCATTCGACGCGCCTGCGGCGCTTGTTCTTGATGGTGACCCAGCGACCTGGTGGGTGGGCGGAGCAATTGTTGGCGACGCGATGACCATCAAGATTCCTCGCCAGGGCGTTTCTTCGATTCGAGTGTCACAACCAACTGACATCGGTACGGCGCGCATTCACAGTATCTCGGCCGAGGTTGGGGGTCGTGTGGCGTCTGCCTCATTCGCACCTCCAGGTTGCTCCGCGGCGTCAGAGCCCGATTGCGAACGTGTTGTTCTCCGATTCCCGAAGAACACGGTCGGCGCGTTTGTGACGCTGCGCATCCGAGCCATCGACGATTCTGATGTCTATTCGCCAGGCCTGATACGTATCGCCGAGGTCTCAATCCGTGGCGACCAACCGAACGTAATCGACCGAGACGCCGGCGTATCAGGTGATTGCCTCGAACTCGGCCTCGGAGTCGGTCCGGAAAGCGGCAAACTGCAAACTGTCGGCGTTCGAGTGACGGCAACCGTCGGGGAGGTCCTCGACCATCAGGCCGTTCCGTTCGAGTCGTGCGCGCTGGTGTCGCTCAGTCCTGGTACGCAGTTGCTGGAGACCGCCACAGGCACGATGTTCGATCAGATCGCGTTCGTGCCTGTCGATGGCTTCCTGCGAACACCGCCCCGGCAAGAAGTTGCTCTTCAATGGATCCAGACATCACCCGATCGCCTCGAAGCCGTGGTCGCATCCTCCGGTCCTGTAATCATTGACCTCCGCACGTCGTTCGATCCAGGATGGGTCTTGCAAGTCGGTGGAAAGAGTCTTTCGGCGGTCGAGCGCGACGCCGGCAATAGTTGGACCATCGTCGTTGACGAGTCGGCCCAGATTACGGTGTTGTACGAACCTTCCATTCGCGTCCGATGGGCAATGATCGGGTCAATGATTGCAATGGTGGGATGTGTCGCCCTTGCCTTGCGAAAGCCTCGACGCCTCCCATCGATCCCGCTTCTGGTCGAGAGCATGCCTGTCAACGGGTTCGACGTGCCGCCGCCTGCAGCGTCGAGTTTTCAGCGCGATGTCTTGACGGTCGTCGGTTCAACAGCACTTGGAGTGGCGCTGGCCGGGCCTTGGGCCCTTGCCATCGGTGCGGTCACTCTGTTGCTGATCAAGCCATTTCCGGAGTGGAGGATGAGTGTTGGGCTTGCGCCCCCGGTGCTTCTCGCGGCGACGGCAGTTTGGTCGGCCGTCACTCATCCGGACGCGCCAGTCAACATCGACTATGCCGCACAACGGTGGGGCCCGAGCGCTTTGGCCGCGCTGGCCGTTGTGTTTCTCTTTCAGAGCGTGGCGCTCGCGGCGGTAGATGCTCGGCGATCGCAGGCACCAGGACCCGATCGTGATGCGTGACAGGGCATGCCGCCGGGCGCTGCAGTTTCCAAGCCGCCAATTTGTCGCTGAGTGGCTTCTGCCGACGTGTGTTGCGGTCGCTCTATTGGGCCCGGCGCTTCGACCGGGCGTGTTGTTCAATCTCGATCTCATTCTTCCAGCGCGGCTCGATACTCCGACCGGATTCTGGGGATTGGGACCCGAACTGCCGCGCCGTCTTCCGCTGTGGGTACCGATCTCATGGCTCTCAAACGTCCTTTCTGCGACTGTGGTCGGTAAGGCATTGATGGTGGTCCTCTTCGTGCTGCCCTGGGCCGGGATGAGCAGGTTGACCAGGCGCATCGCGGCGGGTCATCTCGAGATTGGCCTGCTGGCGGCGACCACTGCAGCGGCTATCTACACGGTGAGTCCCTTTGTCCTCACGCGTTCGGCGGTCGGTCACTTCAATGTCACCGTGCCGTATGCAGTGCTGCCGTGGGTCCTGCCGGTTCTTGTGCGCCCTGGTCGTCGGTTGTCCCTTACCTTCTTGGCCTGCTTCGCCCTTGGCTCCGCAGGCCATTTTGGCGGGTCGGTAGCGGTTACCGTCATTGCAGTTTCGATCATCGTCGGCCGTCGTGAGCGATGGGCGAGCGCAATGCTGGTCGCGGTCGCTGCGCAAGCACCCTGGCTCGTACCGGGGCTACTGGTAGCTGCAACCACCGACATCAACATGGCGAGCGGAGCGGCCTTCCCAACAGCGGCGAGCAGTCTTGCGGGTCTCGCTCGTCTCTCCGCCGGCGGTGGATTTTGGAACACGTACTTTCAGATCGGTGGCAGTGGGTTCGTGGTTGCCGTTTGCGGCGTCACGCTGCTCTTATTCGCCGTGTACGGGACACCGTTGTTTGCTCAGGAGTATCGGATCCCGCTGGTCGCCCTTGGCGCGCTTGGCTGGCTGATATCGGCGTCGACGGCGATTCGAGGGGTCGGGCCGGTTTTCCTGTGGATCAACGCCAATTTGTTGGGCGGTATATGGCGGGAGGGACATCGAATGCTCACCCTGCATCTCCTCTGGCTCGCCCCCGCGGCGGCCATCGGCGCGCAACGAGCCTTCGACGAGCTGACGCGCCGTCGCCTGGGTGCAGTCGCCGGAACACTTTTGCTCACGCCGATCGCAATCGCAGCACTTCTCGGTGTTCCCGGTCTATGGGGGCTTGGTGGACAGTTGAGCGCTGAGCGCCTCCCGCCGGCATGGTCAGCGGTTCGTGATCGGATCGATCACGAACCAGGCACCGTACTTGCGTTGCCGTGGTATCAGTACTTCAATCTCGGCGTTGGGGACGGCCCGATCCGGCGCGTGTTGAATCCGCTTCCGCTCTACCTCGGTGGTGACGTGTTGTCGTCGTCCGACAATGGCCTGCAACCCGATGTCAGCGAAGTCGGAGATCCTCGAGAACGGGCGGCCTCAGAGTTGGTCGATCGACTTGTTGCCGGTGACGTCGTGGCGTCTGGGTTGGCGCGGCTCGGGGTGCGTTGGGTGGTAGTGCTGAAGACGGTCGGTCTCGATGACTATCGGCGGCGTGATCCCGAACTTCGGCTCGTCATCGATTCCGACGAGATTGCGCTGTTTGCCGTTACTGGGTGGGTAGCCGAGGCGATCACGACAGAAGGGAATGCTGCAACGCTCACCGGATACGGACCAGCGCTGGCCACCGCATCGACCACGAAGTCCCTGACGGTGGCATGGCCCGCGGCCGATGGCTGGTATCGGGGCATGACATCGGCTTCGGCGACAGCCGACGGCCTTCTCCGCTTTCCTGCTGCGGACGGGCCGATCTGGAACGTCACCACGATCCCGTCGCTCGTCGGCCAACTCGTGCCGACGGGATTCGCTGT
>JANOEM010000536.1:0-3735 GCA_031413195.1 Actinomycetes bacterium | reverse complement strand
GCCGACGCGTCCGGTGATTTGGAGTTCGGTGGTGCTGCCTGCGGGGCGGATGCCGATTGCGTTGAATTGGTTGTCGATCGTGCTGAGTCCGGTGCGGCTTTCGAGCAGGCGTGCAGGTTCGATCGCCGTCAGCACCGGGATGCTCGCGCCGCCGCCGCCGCCACCACCGCCACCGCCACCGCCGCCACCGCCACCGCCACCGCCACCCGGGTTGGGATTGGCAGGACGGGAGACGTTGTAGACCTCACCCGTGAAGTTGCCCGAGGACGCGCCGGCCAGCGCGTTGTTGGCCGAATCTCGGATCGTGTCGTTGTCGGACAGGTTCAGGCCGAGGGTGCCGGAGTCGAAGCCAGTGTTGGCGGTCACGGTGAACACCTTCGCAGCCCCGATCGGGCTCACCGATGCGACTGAGAAGCCGGTCACTCCCGTCGCAGCAAGGGTGAAGTCGGACGGGTCCACGCCCGTCACGGTCTCATTGAATGCCACTGTCCATTGCGCCGTCGCTGCAGTTGCAGGATTGGCGCTCGCCCGCGAGATCGCGTTGACCACCGGCGGTGTCGTCTCCGGCACGTACTCGTATGCGCCGATGTCGCAGAGGGTCGACCCGTTGTTGTCTCCGTCGATATAACGGGCGTTGCCCGTCTGATCCTCCGAGAGGCATCCGTTCGCCTTGTCGATCGCTGAGCTACCCGGCGCCAGAGCATGCGTGCGATTTGCGCCACGCCAGACCGCCAACGGCAGCAGCTTCGCGTCGGCGTTGAAAAGATCGCCGGTCAGAGTGAATCCACAAGTCGAGCCGCTGTCGAGGTTGTAGCCGTTCGAGCTCAAGGCGCGGAACACCGGATCCGAGCCGCAGTTTGCGTTGACGCCGGTGTTGGTGTTACCGGAAAGAATGGTATTCCTGACATTGGCGTTGAAGGGTGCCAGACCGCCGGTCTTGTCGTTCGACAAACCGCCCCCTCGTCCCGCGATTACTGCGGTGTTGTTGGCGATCGTGGCGTTGTTGACCACCAGCGCCGACACACTGTTCGTGGTCGCGCTGATGCCTCCTCCGCTGCCTGCGCTGTTTCCGGAGATCGTGCTGGTGTTCACGTCGGCGTATGCTGCCGTCGTCCGGATTCCTCCTCCGTTCGCGTTCCCCGCCGCAGTGTTCTCAGTGACGCTGGTGAACGCGACGTAGAACGATGCGGGATACTCGGCGAGTACACCACCGCCGGAAGCGGGAGTCGTGTTCCCCGAGACTGTGGTGGAACTCAGCGAGAGGTAACCCGTGGTGCTGAGTCCTCCGCCGCCGAGAACCGCGCTGTTGCCACTGACGGTTCCACCGAAAACGAACGCTGTCGCCCCGGTCGCGACGCAGAGTGCACCACCCTTGTTGGTGGTTGCGTTCCCGATGAAACGAACATCGGCGAAGGTGACAGTTCCGCCGCTCACTGAAACCGAACCCCCGCATGTTGTGCTGTTCCCGCCCGAGAGCGTGAGGTTCCTGAGGGTGGACGTACCGCTCTGCAAGGTGAAGTGGCGTGATCCGGGTGCTGCTTTCAGTGTGATCAGTTTGCCGCCGTCGATGACCCGGTTGGTCGAGATCGTGGCCGGGCCGGTCATGGTGATGGTCACCGGTGCAGTTCCGCAGTTGAACGTGATCGTCGTATTCGCTGAGGCAAGCGCGGCCGCGAGCGCAGCTCCGTTGCAACTCGCTGCCGATCCGTTGCCGACGGTCGACTGATTCGCGGCGGGAGTCGTGAACGACTGCTCTGGGCCGAGGATCGGCGATCCGACGCTTGGTACGAACCGGAACCGCCAGTAGTAGGTCGTGTTGGGGGCCAGGTTGGCCGGCGCGTACGGCGTCCAGTCGGCGAAGACGATGTAGCCGCCGACGCTGCCGGCTTCGATCACCACTGGGCCGTCGGTGAACACGACTGGGCCGCCCGGTGACGTGCTCAAATCGAAGTACCCGGTTCCTGCGGTACCGGCAGGGTAGAAGTATGACTCCGATCGTATTGTCGTCGGCCACTGAGTTCCGCCGAAAGTGGTCGACGGGGTCTTCGGCACGATCGTCGGACTGTTCGTGAAGACCCACACGCCCTGTGTCGGCTGCAGAACCGGGCTGTCGTTGCCGTCGATGACCTTGATCGCGCCGACGAGTGCCTGATTGCTGAAGGCGACCGAACTGACCACCGGGATCTGGAACTCGAGTGTTTTCCCGGTGGGCACGGGCCAGGTGTTCACCGCATTCGAATACGGTGACGGCACCCTGAAGTAGCCGGCGCCATAGGTCAGTTCACTGCTCGGCAGCGACTGGGGGCACACACCGGCGTCGACCGGCGAGAACTCGTAGAAGCAGCGGACGGGGTTGGCGCCACTCACCGCCAAGGCGGTGTTCGTGGGCAACTTGAGGTTGACGTCGGCGTACTGGCCGCTGCACGAGTTACCCGGCGCGCCGACCACGACGTGCACGTAGTACACGACTCCCGGTGACGGCTTCAGGGCCTCGGGGTTTCCGAGAAACCCCACGTACGTCGTGATCCCAGCCTCAATGTACGGCGAACCCTGGATCAAGCTGAAACAGTTGACGACGCTCGAACTCTTGAACCCTCCGTCGAACCATTGGTCGTTCGCCGCCTGGGCCGGCGTCGCCGTGCCGATGGCGCCGAGCGCAAGAAACCCGAGAGCGACTCCGACAGCGGCGAGGAGGTGACCGAGTGTTCTGGATGAGCGATCGTTTCGACGATGAGTCATCCTCGAATGCTGGCAGGCCCTGGCCCGGTGTCCAGGGCCAAATGTCAGTTACTCAGTCGTGGTGAAGAACAACCGGCCACTGTCTTTGAGGTCCCGATCTCTCGTGATCATGCCGCGTTCGTCACCGACGATGTCGAATGTCGGGCTGGTGAGCACCGACGTCAGTGGAAGCCCGGTCGCGGCTTCTTCCGTCTGCTGCGCGTAGCGCTCGATGACCAGTTCGCGATCAGCGTCGGTTCCTGTCGGCAGCATCAGCGTCACCGTCATCGGCTTGCCGGTCAGTTCGATCTGCTCCGCGGCTCGATGTAACAGGCCGAGGGTGTCGCGCTCATGGCGCACGATCAGGCCCAACACGTCAAACGACCCGGCCAGATCGGCGACTTCGCGATCCGCCCTGCCAGGGATGCTCGCTGTCCCGTCACGGAGTCCTTGCAGCCACAGCCGGAACCGGATCTGATCCAAACGCTTCGCGTTGTGCTCGGCCGGGATGGTTTCGTCGACGGGACGCACGATCTCCAGTCCGAACGCGGTGATGACCGGGGGACCGCCGCGCAGGATCCGCCATGCGTCGCGCCACGCAGTGACCAACGTGTCCAACACGTCTCCGTGGCGGCGCGGGTCGGTCGGGAACAACCGGTTGGCAACCGACAGCGGGTGATCGATCGGCACCCATCCTGCGATGTCGTCACCGAACGCCTCGGCGCAGGACTGCACCCAGCGTGGCCACCAGTGGCCGGCGAACTTGGCGTCGGCGAACCCACCTTCGTTGTCGAACCACTTCGGTACTTCGCGTTCGAGCAGTGCGAACTGCAGATCGACCCCGAGAGATCGAGCCGTTCGGGCCAGGCCCGTGTAGAACTCGACGGCATCTCCATTGACCGTGCCGGCGGCCGGTTGCGTCCATGCCCAGTCGATGCCGACTCGCACCGATGACGCTCCGACTTCGGACAGCAGCGACAGGTCCTCGTTGGCGCGAGTCCGGTCGACATGCGTCGC
>JANOEM010000535.1:0-7631 GCA_031413195.1 Actinomycetes bacterium | reverse complement strand
CGCGGAACTGCTCGCCGCGATACGCAAGTACGACGGCGCCCGGGTTTCCGCCATCGAGGTGACGAAGGCGGAATGGGACCAGGGTGTTGCGCAGGTCGATCCCGCCGATCGCGCGGCGCTCGGCAAGGCGGCGATGCGCGTGCGGGAGTTCCATCGCAAGCGCATTCCGTCGAGCTGGGAGATGAAGGAAGAGGGCGGCGCGTTCATGGGCGTGCGCGTGCGGCCGCTCGCGCGCGTCGGCCTCTATGCGCCGGGCGGCAAGGCCATCTATCCGTCCACGGTGATCATGAACGCGGTACCGGCGTCGGTCGTCGAGGTGCCCGAGATCTGTCTCGCGACACCGGCGCGCGCCGATGGTTCGCTGCCGCCCGAGATCCTGATGGCGGCGCGCCTGTCCGGCGTGCATCGCGTCTTCAAGATGGGCGGCGCGCATGCGATCGCGGCCTTCGCGTACGGCACCGAGTCGGTGCCGCGCGTCGACACGATCGTCGGCCCCGGCAACGTGTGGGTGGCGGCTGCCAAGCGACTCGTCTTCGGCGACGTCGGGATCGACGCCGAAGCAGGACCCACCGAAGTGCTCGTGATCGCCGACCGCAGCGCGCAGCCCGCGTGGGTCGCCGCGGACCTGATCTCGCAAGCCGAGCACGACGAGGATGCGCAGGCGATCCTCGTCACCCCGTTGCGTTCGCTCGCGGTGAAGGTCGAGGAGCAGATCGGCAAGCAGCTCGCGACGCTGCCGCGCGCGGCGATCGCCAGGGCGTCGCTCGCGAAGCGCGGCGCCGCGATCGTCACCCGCACGCTCGACGAGGCGATCGAGCTGTCGAATCGCTATGCGCCCGAACACCTGATCCTCGCGGTCGAAGACGCCGACACCGCCTTCAAGAAGATCACCAACGCCGGCGCGGTGTTCCTCGGTCACTACACGCCGGTGGCGGTGGGCGACTACATGGCGGGGCCGAACCACGTGCTGCCGACCGGCGGTACGGCGCGCTTCTTCTCGCCGCTCGGTGTCGAGGATTTCCTGAAGCGGATGACCTTCGCGCGCTTCGAGCCGCCGAAGCTGCGCGAACTCGGCCTCGAAGTGATCCGGCTCGCCGAACTCGAAGGGCTCTCCGGGCACGGCGTCTCGGTCGATCTGCGCCTCGCCCGCATCCGGCGCGCGCGCCGCGAACGCGAAGCCGCCCGCGAGGCGGGAGTCGAGGAGGACGAGTAGATGGCCGAGCGACGCGCGACCCTGACGCGCAAGACGCGTGAGACCGACATCCAGCTCGAGCTGAATCTCGACGGCACGGGACTCTACGAAGTCGCGACCGGGATTCCGTTCTTCGACCACATGCTCGAGTCGTTCACCAAGCACGCCGCCTTCGATCTGCGGCTGCGCGCGAAGGGCGATCTCGAAGTCGACTGGCACCACAGCGTCGAGGACGTCGGGATCGCGCTCGGCCAGGCGCTGCGACAAGCGCTCGGCGATGCGCGCGGCATCCGCCGCTACGGCTTCTTCGTGCTTCCGATGGCGGAGACGCGCGTCGATGTGTCGCTCGACGTCTCGAACCGCGCGTACCTGGTGGCACCTGCCGATCGCCCGAACACCGATGATGTCGTCATTGTCGATTCACCGGTAGACCTACATATGGCTGCACGGCCGATCGCCCGGCGGCTCCGAACGCAAGACGAGTGGGCCTTGGACGCGGTGCGGCGCGTCACTGCCCGAGACCATGACGATGGGCGAGCACGATCGCTCCCGGTCGGTCCGGGGCATCGATCTTGGCGAAGACGTTCGAGACGTGGTTGCGAACCGTCTTCGGGCTGAGCACGAGCTGGCGGGCGATCGTCGTGTTGTCGAGACCCTGCGCCATGAGCACCAGAACGTCGAATTCGCGTGCACTGAGTTGGGGGAACGGGCGGGTCGGCGTGGTGCGGCGAGCATCGATCAACTCGGTCATCGGCTGCACGAGTGAGCGGTCGATCACGGCTTCACCGGACGCTACGGACCGAATGGCGTGCTCGATCTGCTCGGCGTCGGCACCCTTGATGAGGTAGCCGCTCGCGCCGTCGCGTAACGCACCGATCACGCCGTCGAGATCCTCCGACATCGTGAGCATGACGACGCGGACTGTCGGGTGATGCTGAGCCAACCAGCGGTTCACCTCGAGCCCGGACGCGTCCGGCAGGCCGACGTCGAGCAGCACCACGTCCGGGGAGGTCGCGCTCATCAGATCGGCGACATCACTGGCGCAACTGGCGCTCCCCACGGCGTCGACGCCGTCCATCTCCTGAACGGCAGCCTCCAGCCCGAGCCGGAACAGCGGGTGATCGTCGACGATCACGACCCGTATGGCGGGCTGCGTGGTCACGCAACCACCAACGGAAGACGGACGTGGACCCGGGTGCCGCTGGACTCGCGAGACTCGATCGAACAGACCCCCCCGAGTTCGAACGCTCGCTCTCGCATCGCGGCCCACCCGACGCCGCCGGCGGTGGCCGCTGCGATACCCACTCCGTCGTCGGAGACGTCGATGTCAACGTCGTCGTCGACCGAGATCGTGAGCCAGCAACAGGACGCATGAGCGTGTCGCACCACGTTCGTCACCGCTTCGCTCACGATCCGGTACGTCGCGACCTCGACAGCGGCGGGCAAGTCGATCGCGGTGTCGGGCAGGCTCAGACGAAACTCGAGCGCTTCTCCGAACGAGCGCGTGAACTCGCTGACGGCGGCGACGAGCCCGAACTGGTCGAGTGCGGTCGGTCGCAGATCGCGGGCGATCCGTTTGACCTCCCCGATCAATGCGTCGACTTCGTCAGCGATCCGATCGAGGAGCTCTCGCGGGGCTGCGAGGCACGCCGCGTTCGGTGAGCGCTCCAGCTGGCGCACCGCTGTTCGCAACCCGAGCGACACCCCGGTGAGCGCCGGACCCAGGCCGTCGTGAAAGTCTCGGCGGAGGCGTCGTCGCTCCTCCTCGCGCGCCACCGTGCTTGCCATGTTCGATCGACGAAGCTGCGCAGCGAGACCCACCCAACCCACGGCCAGCCCGAGCGGCGCGACCAACTCAGCGAGCACGCGTTCGTCCCTGGCTCGCAGATGCGCCCCGTCCCCCCACCCGACGACCAGACGGCCGACCACCTCATCGCGCTGAAGGAGCTCGACCTGGCGTTCGTGGGGGGTTTCCGGGCCGACGAGCGCCGCACGATCCCAACCGGATGCGGTGCGGACATCGATCGCAACGCGATCCAGCCGCAGCTCGCGCCGAAGGCTCGCAGCGAGCGCAGGGAGCAATTCGTCGCCCGACTGTGCACCGACGTGGTCGACGACGTCGCGTACGATCTGGAGTGGATCGTCGCGGGTCCCGAACGTAAGTCGGTCGACTGCGCTGGCGACCCGCCGTCGGAACGGTTCGGCGACCACGGCGATCACCCCGGTTGCGCCCACCAGCAACCACGTCGGCGCGTTGCCGCCGACGAATCGTCCGAGTCCCGCGACCGAACCGGTGTAGACGAGGACGATGGCACCGCTGAAGGCCATCCACGCGACGATTTCATGAGTCGCGCCGTGTACGCGGCCGGGGCGGTCGCGTAGTGCCCGAACGAGTATTCCGACCAGGAGCAGCGGGACGGTCGCGAGCAGCAGCAGCGGTCCCACCACATCCGAGCCGGGAAAGCGCCCGTCGGCTGTGTCGAATCGCTCGGGTACGAGTGCGAGCCACGCTGCGACCGTGCCCCAGGCCAGCCATCCCCACAATGGGTCCTCCGCCTTCCATCGTCCGCCCCTCCACCACTCCCCGAGGACTGCGGCGGTCGCGCACGTCGCCGAGATCGCCACACCCCAGGATGCCATGTCGACGATGTCGACCCCAGAGCGCTGCACGCCGAGGCCGTACCCCACCGCAGTGATGGCGATCAACACCGCGGTCGCCCACCAGACGGTCTCCACGCCCCGACGATTGCGAACTCCGTGCACGAGCTGCCAGGGCAGCAGCGCAGCAAGCACGCCCGCAGCGATCGGCCGCCCCCAGTTCCGCAACTCGCCGACGTGCCCCCACCTTGTTCCAGCTGGCATGGAGGCGGCGTACCCGACCGCCTGGGTGGCAAGTGCAACGAGGACGGCCACACTTCCTCCCACCAGGAGGCATCCGCCCAGCCGACGCTGACCCGGGCGGGCGAGGAGTGCCACACCTGCCACTGCGTTTGCAACGCCCACCAGGAGCCAGGCCACCAACCACCAATTCTCGTGCGGCGGCTCGGCGCCCTCGTTGGCGATTCTCAAGCCGACGATGAGCAGCGCGACAAGACCGCCGAACGTCGCGACAGCGCCAATGATCCACATCGTGGGGCGGCCGATGGCTGGAGCCTCGCTGCGGTTCATGCCCATCCGACTCCCCACCATACGACGCCCGACGTCCCGGGGAAATGGTACTCGTGTCCCGAGTCGGGCCGGGACGAGCGTCGGGATTGTGCGCGTTCGCGACGTGACCGTGGTCAGTAGCGGCTGGGACGCACGCCGCCTGAAGATCGATGGACCTCAACAGATGGAGTGAACCATGTCCGCAAACCGCATCATCAGGATCGCCGTCGCGGCGGCGACACTGGCCCTCGTACCGGTCCATGCAGCGACCGCCAGTGGCGCCCGTGACCGACCGACACCACGGCTGGTCGGTCGCGCCGTCCTCCCCGTCGAAACCTTCGCCCCGGGGCCGCCGTCCGGTAGCGGGCTGGTTCCGGCGGGGCAACCGGACACCGTCATCAACGGGATCCACTTCCCGACCCCGTCACAACCCGTCGAGGGCTTCTCAGCCACGGTCGCGGGTCGGCGGTCGGGCGAGTTCCTCGCAATGGCCGACAACGGGTTCGGAGGAAAGGCGAACTCGACGGACTTCCTGATCCGTGCCTACTACGTCACACCAGACTTCAAGACGCCGCTCGGCGGGTCGGGCGGCGTCGCGGTCGCAGAGTTCGTCCAGTTCAGCGACCCCGACGGTCTCATCGGATTCCCGATCGTGCGCCAGGACACACCCGAGCGCTGGCTGACCGGTGGGGACATCGATCCCGAGTCCCTACAGCGTGGCCGCCATGGCGACTTGTGGGTCGGCGACGAATTCGGACCGTGGATCCTGCACTTCGACCGCACGGGACGTCTCGTCGAACCACCGATCGGTCTTCCCGACGGACTGTTATCACCGAACAATCCTCATCTCGTCGGCACACCGACGGTGCCGAACAGTCGCGGCATCGAGGCGATGGCGATCACCGCGGATAGCCGAGCGCTGATCGTCGTGCTCGAGGGCGCCGTGACGGGTGACGACCCATCCGCGCGGCGCGTGTACCGGTACGACGACCGGAGTGGAGAGTTCACCCGGCTGGCCGACTACGTGGTTGACACCCCGGCGCGACTGATTGCCGACGCCCAAGTCGTCGGCCACGATCAGCTCCTCGTCATCGAACGCGATACGGGCAGAGGCGTCAACGCGCTGGCCCGCCCGGTGTACAAGGTGGATCTCGCCTCGCTCGGCACCGCGACCACGAAGTCGCTGGTGGTCGAACTCGCCGCCGTTGCCGACCCCGACCTCGTCTCGTTGCCGGAGATTCATCCGGGCGACGTCGGACTCGGCGATCCGTTCAAGGTGACATGCGAGTCGATCGAGTCGCTGCTCGTACTGCGAGGCAATCGCATGCTCCTGACGTGCGACAACAACTTCCCCAACACGGGTCGCAACCCCACGCTCGCCGACGACACCGAGATGATCGTCGTGAGCGCGCAGGGGATCTGAGGGCACGGAAGTGAACGGCCACCGAGTGAAGCTGCTGCCTTTCGCAACTGGGGCGACAGTCATGGGCGCAGCGCTGTTGGTGCTGTCGACATTGCACCGGCCCGACATTGCGTTGTCGCTGGTGGCACTCGGCGTGCCGCTCACACTGGTCGAGCGCTGGCGTCCGTTGCGGCGTCAGCGCTCGGCCATTCGCCGGGCCGGGGCGATGACCGACGCAATGAGCTTCGTGGTCAATGAAGTGTTAGCCGGTCTCGGTCTGGCGGTGGTGCTCGCCGTGACCGTCCCGCTGATTCGACTTGGTATCCCGCCCGCATTGCACGACTTGACCGTGGCACTCCCCGGGTGGGGACGCTGGCTTCTCGCATTCGTGGTCAGCGAGGTGTGCGGATACTGGGGACACCGGCTGAGCCATGAAATCCCCGCATTGTGGTCGCTGCACCGTGTCCACCACTCGGCACCCGCCCTGGACTGGCTGGCACCGAGCAGGCGGCACCCTCTCGACGCAGTCATTGCGAGAACATCGACGGCCTTGCCGGTGCTCGTACTCGGCTTGGGCGTGCCGACGGTCGTCACCTGGTTCGCGCTCAAACGATTGCAGGGGCTGATCGTTCACGCCAACATCGACGTGCGCCTCGGCGTGTTGGAGCGCGTCATCGCCACACCGTTCTTCCACCACTGGCACCACAGCGACGAGCCCGGCACGTGGAACACCAACTACGCAGGGTCGATACCGGCCGTCGATTGGCTATTCGGAACTCTGCTGCTGCCCGACCGATGGCCAGCGGCGTACGGATGTGGCACCGCCGTCCCCGACGTCGGATATGTGGCACGCTGCTTGTCGCCGTGGCGCAATGCAGAGCTGGGCTCAGCCGAGCCGCCGCCAGTCGTCATGGACATCCGAGTCGTGGAGGTAGGTCATGACTCCTCCACTCGGTGAGCGCGTCTGCATGATCCCGACGACCACCGGATTCCGGCGATGATTAGCAGCGCACGTCGCAGCACGCTCGATCGACCGCTCGAGGCGCCTGCGCCGGGAGCTCCGGTCGAAGGACCGGCTGCGGGATCCCTCGACACATCTCACGACACCCGCTCACAGAATCCCGCACTCGGACCGTGCATCCTTGTCGGTCTGATGGCAGCGGTGATCGGCATCAGCGGGGTACGCGGCGCCGACTACCCTGCACACTTCCTGCGGGCAGTCCTGTGGGAACGATCCGGCACCTCGGTGTGGAACAACTTCTGGTACGCCGGCCATCCCACGCCGTCGTACAGCGTCCTCACCCCGGTCCTGACCGCGGCGATCGGGCCGTTCTGGCTCGCCGCCACGAGCGCAGTCGCGGCGACGGCCCTGTTCGCCCATCTCGTTTCTGCACTCGTACCCGCCACGAGTGCCAGGTTGGCGGCCTACTCGTTCGCCGTCGCGGTCATGGTCGACGTGGTGGTCGGTCGCGTCGCCTTCGGGGTCGGCCTTGCCCTGGCGCTGGCCTGTGTCTGGGCGTGGACGCGGGGGCGGATCGGGCTCGCCCTGACCGCAGCCTTGGGGACCGCACTCGCCAGTCCCGTCGCGGCTGTGTTCCTCGCTCTGGCCGCGGCCGCTGTGCTCACCGATCAGATATGGCTGCGGCGGCGCGGCCGAGGCCGGGACTGGTCGTCGATGGCCGTCACCATCGCGATCGGCGCGGTCACCGTCGCCCCGACCGCGATCACTGCCTCCGTCTTTCAGACCGAGGGTCGGTTCCCGTACCGCAGTGGTGGGCTCGTCGCGACCCTCGTCGTTCTCGGCGTCTTGTGGGCCGTGTCACCGCAGCCGATGCTACGAATCGGTAGCGCGTTCGCAGCGCTCACCTCACTCGTGTTGTTCCTCGTGCC
>JANOEM010000534.1:0-5693 GCA_031413195.1 Actinomycetes bacterium | reverse complement strand
AGCGATTCCACGGCCTCCGGGAAACTCAGCTTTTCGTGGAGCATGACGAACTGCCGACTTGCGTCGATCGAGGCCGCCGCGATGGCCGGAACCGCACTCGCAGTCGAGTCACCCCGGTCGGGGTGATCTCTCTCCGATCTTGCACGCAGCATCTCGCTCCGGTGATCGGGCCCTGGAACCCCTACAGCAGCCCTCGCGCTCGGCCGGCGGCGACGGCCTGCGAGCGTGAGGACGCACCCAGACGGCGATACAAACTCCGAACGTGGGTCTTCATCGTGTTGAGGGAGATGTACAGCTGCGCAGCGATCTCTCGGTTCGACAGGCCCGTTGCGAGATATCGCAGGATCTCCAGTTCGCGGGTGCTCGGCGAGAATGGCGCTCCCGCATGGTCGGCGGTTTTCGGCAAAGGAACTCGTGCGTGTAGGTGTTGACCCAGTTCGTGTCGGTGCGAGCCGTTGGGTGCTCGTCGGAGCACGCGTCGGAGCGCATCGTCGAGTGGGTCGCCGCCGACGAGCAGCGACCGCACGAACCGGTGCTCGTCGGCGATGGTCAGCGCTGGCTCGATGAGGGATTCGACCTCGCCGGCCGATTGACCGAGCGCGTGTGCAGCCTGCGCCCGAAGGAGCGCAACCTCGAGCTCGTAGCGCGGCCATTGGTGCGTCTCGACGTCGTCGAGGATGCCCACCGCGTCCTCGGGACGCTTCGTCGCAATCGAGAGTCGCGCCGCGGCGAGTTGTCGCCGAGTTCCTGTTGGCATCACGCGAACGAGTGCCTCCGCCCGATCCGTCTCACCGACGAGGAGATGGAGGTGCGCGCTCGTCGCAGTGACCCGCGACAGGAAGGCAGCGGACGGGTCGAGCTGTTCGGCGAGCGACTCCACTCGGGCGATGGTTTCGAAGGCGTCGTCCATCCGGCGTCGCTCGACGAGCAGCCACACCTGATCCACGAGGCAAAGCAACTCGATGGCCGGCCGTTCCCGCTCGACCGTGCGCAACGCCTGCTCGAACAAGGACTCGGCCTGATCCAATTCAAGGCGTTCGAGGTGCACCGACGCGACGACGCGGAGTGCCTCACCGACCGAATAGTGCTGTCTGGTCCCGACGTCATCGGCAAGCTCAAGTGCGGCTCGCCCGAGTCGATCTGCGGTGTCCAAGTAGCCGGCATCGCCCTCGATGGCGCCGTGTGCACCCGTCACGACCACCGCTGCCATCGGCGGAAGACCATGTCCGGCGCCGTCGGCAGCGAGGCTGCGGACACCTTCGAGGTCGTCGAGGTAGTGCCTGACGCGCGATTCGGAAACGGTCAGGTCCCGTGCGATGTCCTCGTCCGGGTCGAGCAGCTGTCGAGCAAGGATGGTGTGCGACATCGCCCGTTGGGCCCCACCGCGTGCCATTTCCCAGAATGCCTGTGCAGCTGCGAGCCGACCTCGAAACGTGGTGTCGGCGAGCGTGTTGTCGAGATGTGCGAGGCGACGCAGCCATCTACCGGCTTCGTCGAGGGCGCCATTCATGCCGACGGTGAGCGCGAACTCGAGTGCGAGCTCTCGTTCCTGGCCCAGCGTGGCGTCGTCGAGCAGGTCGATCAGCCGAGTGGGAAGAAGCGGGGCCCCGGAGAAGTAGTTGCCGATGAGGCGGTCACGAAGCAAGGTGACGGCGCGCGTGGTCGTCCGAGCGTGGACTGCGTGATACACGGCGAGGTCGAGTTCGCCCTGGCTGGCGTACCAATCCGAAGCTGTCGCGTGCAGGTGGAGTTCTCGTTGCTCGTCGCGCACGCGTAGCTCGGCCTGCAGCAGCTCTGCGAACAACCGGTGGTAACGGTAGCCCTGGCGGTCGCGGTCGAGCGGTACGAGGAACAGTCCCCGAGCCTCGATGTCGCGAAGTCGCTCGCGAGCATCTTGGTGACCGGTGATCGCGCGGCACGCGCGAGCATCGAGGTCGCGCAGCACCGACGTGGCGAGGAGGAAATCGGTGACGTCATCGGGTTGCTGCTGCAACACCTCGGCGGTCAGGTAGTCGGCGAGATTCCGATCGATCGACGCAACCTCGGCGAGGTAGGTCGATGCGTCGTCCCGATCGCGAACCGACAGACCAGCGAGTTGCAGCCCGGCTGCCCAGCCCTCGGTCCGGCGGGCCAGGAGCGACACGGCATCGCGGTCGACCGCAGCACCCAGGCCCTCAAGCAGCGCTGCTGCCTCGTCATCGTCGAAGGCGAGCTGCGCGTTGTGGATCTCCGCGAGTCGGCCCTCCACGCGCCAGCGGTGCAGTGGGAGTGGCGGCTCGCTCCGACTCGCCAGCACCATGCGATGCGCTGGGGGTAGCCATTCGATGAAGGCGGAGAGCAGCGGCCACAACGATTCGTCGGCAGCGTCGTGGAGGTCGTCGATGATGATGACGAGCGGTTCCGTGACCTCGCGCAGCTCGTCGCTGAGGACGCTGATGGCGGCGACGTCCACCCGACCGTCGAGTTCGATTCGGTCGAGCGTGTCGGCGCCGAACGCCGGCTCGGAGTAGCGGATCGACGCGACCAGCGTGGTCCAGAATCGGAGCGGGTCGGTGTCGCCGGTGTCGCAAGACATCCATGCAGAGCGCGCTGATGGTCGCTTTGCCAGCCACGAAGCGAGCAGGACCGACTTGCCCGACCCGGCGTAGCCGAGCAGCAGAGTCAGCGACGCTGCGCTCCCTGCGTCGAGTCTGTCGAGCAGCCGGAGCCGCTCCACCACGCCCGAACGCAGGTTGGGCGGTCTCAGCTTGGAAACAGGCGGGTCGAGTGGTGATGTCGTCATGCGGTGGTGTCTCTTCGCGCGACCCTACTTCGGGCGTCCGGTGGATGGCGTGGGGAGGTCGAATCACCCAACCCGGGGTGATTCGGTTGCGAAGAATTTCGACGACACTTCGAAGCCGACGCCGCGTCGTGGACCGGCAGCAGACAACGAGGAGACAACAATGCACCACGGACTGTTCCAGCTGCCGACGAGCGAGGATTGCTGATGCAGGAACTCGCACCGGTGGAATACATCGTGATCGACTTCCCGGGCAACCGCTTCGATGGTTCGATCGTCCCGGCCCTGGTCGACCTGGTCGACAAACGCACTGTTCGCATCCTCGACCTCGTCTTCGTCAAGAAGGACGACGAAGGCAGCGTCGTCTCGTTCGAATTCGACCAACTCGACGAACTCAGCGACCTTGCCTCGCTCGACGGAAACGCCGGTGATTTCTTGAGCGACGACGACGTGCTCGAACTCGCGGATGGCATCCCATCGGGTTCCTCTGCACTGTTTGTCGTGTGGGAGGACCTGTGGGCCGCAGACCTCGGGCGCGCTGTCCGCGACGCCGGGGGTGAGGTCCTGATCGGTGGCCGACTCCCACACCACGTGGTCACCGACATCATCTCGAACATCGAAACACAGGAGGTCCCGTCATGAGGCGCAGAGGAATCGGTCGGCCGGCACAGCCGAGTCTCGTCAACACCGCAGCGAGAACAGCGGTGGTCGTCGGCACCGCCAGCGCCGTCAGCGGCAAGGCGGCGTCGAACCAGGCGGCCAAGGCGCAGCAGTCGGCGCCCGCCACCGCCGCCGCACAACCGCCGCCCGACGCGGCGGCCGCCCCCGCCCCGGCCCCGGCGGCTCAGCCGGCGCTATCCGACGACGTCTACGACCAGCTCAAGAAGCTGGGCGAACTCCGAGAGGCCGGCATCTTGACCGACGACGAGTTCCAGGCGAAGAAGACCCAGATCCTCGGTCTCTGATCCGGCGACTCCGTTCTTCGTATCCCTCAGTCTCAGAACAGGAGTCGCTTGAGCACGGCGATGCCGGCGGCGCATCCGAACGCCAGCAGTGCGAGACGCAGGCTGCGCCCCGGCGACGACTCCCCACGTCGCGACTCGGCGGCAACGAGCAGTGCAAGAAGTGCCCCTGCGGTGAGACGACCGGCGAGCAACTTCACGTCGTTGGGCACGATGAGCACCACGAGACTCGCCGACGCGGCTGCGATGGACGGGATGAGCAAATGAGCCGTCAGGTACTCGACGTTCGAGTGGTTCGCGTGCGAATCGCGCACCAGTTGGATCGAGATCGTGGCGGCGAACCAGTGCGCGAGTGCGAGTCCGGCCGTCGAGATCCAGATCAACGCGACGAGTTCGCCCGACTGCTGGGCGGCGTAGTCGTCGCCGCCAGTAAGCGCTGCGAACAGCGTGACGCAGGTGTAGAAACCCATCGTGACGGCTTCGCGGCGCAGCGCGCTGTCCTCGCCGACGGCTCCCAGGGTTTGGCGGAACGACTGACCACGAGGCATCGACTGCCGACGATCGCACAACCCGGCGCCATGCGCATCACCCCGACGGGGATGAGGCCGCACGGGATCACCCGGACCGGGGTGATGCGGCTCGGTCCGAAGAGGACTGAACTGTCATTGTCCGTGATTGATTTCGAAGGAGCCTCTGCATGCCGAACGGCAACCCGAACATCGTGGTGATCTGGGGCGACGACGTCGGGATCACGAACCTCAGTTGCTGTACCCGCCGCGACAGAAGGCGGCGACATTCACCGTCGACCAGGCCCACGAGATGCATCACCGATGCCCTGAAATCCGGTTCGTGACCGTCGGCCACGCCCGCTTCCAACAACCAACAAGAGAAGAGACACACCGTGCTTGCCTATGACTTCCCCCTGCTTTCCATGTTCTGGACGTTGATGTTCTTCTTCCTGTGGTTCGCGTGGATCATGATCGTTTTCCGGGTCGTCATCGACATCTTCCGCAGCAAAGACCTCGGCGGTGGCGGCAAGGCGTTCTGGGCGCTGCTCGTCATCCTGATCCCCTGGTTCGGCATACTCCTGTACCTGATCGTCCGCGGCAAATCGATGGCCAAGCGCGACCATGACGACGCTGTCGCTCACGAGGAAGCGGTCCAGTCATACATTCGGCAGGCTGCGTCACCGGGCGGCACCGCTGACGAATTGTCCAAGCTCGCCGCCCTGCAGGCGCAGGGCGTGATCACCGACGCCGAGTTCGCACAGCAGAAAGCGAAACTGCTCAGCTGAGAAAAGCGGACGTCTGGGCATAAACGGGCGATTGCTGCGGTCCGACTACCTGACGGCTCTTCGCCAGCTCTCACGCGTCCGCCATCCCGGCGTACTCCTCGACGTCCTCCGCTTCGCCCAGGACTACACATCGCGGATCGACTTCAGCTCAGTCGTGCTCGCCACGCACACGCTGACGAGCACGAACGCCTTCCAGGACGCCGACCAGGGCCATCGGATCAAGGTGCCCGACATCAGCCTCACCCCCAGAGCCTGAGGGCTCGGCGTTGCTCCCCATCCATCACGGTCGCTGAGCAGGGCAAACGCCGCCGGATTGTTGCATTGATCAGGTGCTACGCCTTCTCGATGTCGTCGTTGAGACCCAGGTGCTCGGGGCAGAGGACGGAAATCGGACGGATGACGCAGTCGTGACGACAATGGTTCCGACCTGCGTGATTATGAGCTTCCCATGGCCGATCGTCGGTCCAATCGAGGTCGAGGTCGATGCGATCTGGTCCGGAGAGCGAGGAAGTCGATGATCTTGAGCGACTCCCGCGGCGTCGTCCACGCCATGCGCTCCACGGAACGATCATCGCTCTTGTGCGATCATCGTATGTATGCGATGATGACTGGGTGGCTGGGATCGAGTTGCACGACGAGATCGTCGAGTGGATGGCCA
>JANOEM010000533.1:0-8168 GCA_031413195.1 Actinomycetes bacterium | reverse complement strand
GGCACCCGGAGTTCTCTCGACGAAACTGGCCATCAGCCAGTTCACGCTGTTGGCTTCATTGGACAGGGTCATGATCGATCCTTCTCTCGGTCTCGGTCTCGGTCTCGGTCTCGGTCGCGCTCTCGGTGTCGTTGAGGGCGTGTTGGTGTCTGGTTCACGAAGGCTCGTCGAGTCGTTGCTGACGGGCCATATCGCTACCCCGTTGCAAGCTGCTCAGACTGCTGCGAACTTCGTCCGCCGGCCGCTCCCACCCGCTGACGTCCTCATGGACGGCGCCGAGTTCAGGGAGCTGCGCTCCCCGAACCCGCTTCGCAAGGCCGGTCTCGGCAGACGCTGCGCCGATCGGGGCGCCGGCGGGGTTGCCAGGGAGCTCGCCGGGGAGCTCGACGCCGAGCTCACCCGGGGCACCAACGGCGGGGGGTGCCATCGGTGCTTGCTCCTTGGTTCCCACCATCGCCCACAGCTCGGCGTCGGTGATCTGGTCGCGTTCGGCGACGCCGGTCGCGGCGATCCCCTGCACCGTGGACGTCGTGCCGGGGACCGGCATGTGCGGCCCGCGGTTCGGAGCACTCGGAGGAGGCAGCACTCGCGCTCCATTGCTCGCAGTCACCGGTGGCGTTGCGCGGCTGTCGAAGACCTCGGTCGGCAGCTTGATGATCGCCGTGATGCCGGTCGCTCCGGCGGTGTTGGCCAACACGACCTGGATGCCCAACCGGGCCGCAATTCTGGCAACCACCTGAAATCCGAGAACCTTGCTCGACTCAGTCCCGAAATCGGATTGCCGGCGAAGCCCTTCGTTGGCGGCATCCAACTCTTCCTGGCTCATCCCGATGCCGTAGTCGACGATCGCAAGTTGGTGACCGCTGCCGATTGCGCGACCAACGATCATGACCTTGGTCGAAGGCGACGAGAAGCTCGTTGCGTTCTCGAGCAGTTCAGCCAGGAGGTGGGCGACATCGGGGGCCAAGGCGCCCTGTACCAATGAACCACCCTGGTCGCCAAGGTCGCCGAGATCCACTCGGGCGTAGTACTCGATCTCCGACAGCGCCGCTCTGACCACGTCGCCGAGTGGCACAGGTGCAGACCACATCCGGTTCTGCTCGGCATCGGCCAGTACGAGCAACGATTGCGCATTTCGACGCATCCGAGTCGCAAGGTGGTCGAGACGGAACAGCTTGTCGAGGGTCTCGGGATCCCGCTCGGTCTCTTCCATGTCCGACAACGAGCCGAGTGACCTGCCGAGCAGGCTCTGTGTCCGGCGAGCAATGTTGATCAGGTTCTCGGACACGACCCGGCGGGCGACTGCTTGCTCCGACGCAAGGTCGAGGGCAGCGTTCTGAACCGAGTTGAAGCTCTCGCTGAGGTCGGCGAGTTCGTCGCTGGTCTCGGTGTGGAACTTCTCGATGGTCGGCATCGGCGCATCTGGCGGCAACGACTGGATCTGGCGCACAGCTTCCGGCAGGTCGGTCGTTGCGGTCTTGCGAGCTTGCGCTGAGAGAGCCAGGATCGGACGGACGATCGATCGACGGACGAAGAACGCAACCACCAAGAGCAGCAACAGAAGCGAGGCCACCGCCGCAACGATGATCAACTGCACCGTACTGACGAACTGGTCGGTGCTCTGCTCACGATCGGCGACTTCGGTCTGGACCAGATCGAGTGCCTCGGCAACGTAGATCTGCTGGATGTTGTAGTCGTATTCGATTGCGCGGACGGCGTTCAACACAATGCTCTTGTCCGGCGTGCCCATGGTCGACAGCAACAACGAGTCAACCTTGTCGAAGAACACTTCACCCGATCTCGCCGCGCTCTCGAGCGCTGCATTCTGGGCCTCGCCCAGCGATTGGCCACGCCAGAAGTCGATCGCAGCGAAGAAGTTCCCCCGTGCGACATTCAGCCGCTTCAGTTCGTCCTGGATCTCCGCCGTGGTTCGGCTGGTGACCGGCGATGCGACGAGCACGCCGATCTTGGCCACCGATGACCACGCTGAGATCAAGTTGGCGCGAGGTGGGACAAGGTCGTTGCGGAGGTCCTCGGCGACTTTGAGTTGCTTGTACTCGTCACCGCGCACGCTGGCCCGTTGCAACGAGACGACACTCAGTCCCGCGAGTGCGATCATGGCGATCATCGGCACCGCGATGAGTAAGTTCACGCGTGTACCAATTCTCAGTTTCCGAAGCATGTGTCCCGCCCGTTCTGTCCTGGCTTGTGTTTGGGTATCGGCACAGCTCCAATCGTCTTGAGGCAATCTTTCCGATCGTTCTCAAGAACCAGACACCCGGCGCCGATGAATGTGCGTGACCATTTCTCCACCCGTTGACGACAAGATCGAGGCGCTCGTCGGGTTGGTACTGCAGGCTGTCGACCAACGCCTGACCACTGTGCGCGAGCAACTCATCGATCTGACCAACTCCGTCGCCCGCAGCCACGCCGAGCTCCATGAACAGATCACCGAATGTCGGGCAATGATCACAAACGACACCGGCACGACTCAGATACTGCAGGCCGCCAACATCCTCACCGAACAGGTCACGTACCTGGAGTCGCGTGTGAACCAGTACACCGACGAGCGGATCGCCCAACTGCGTGCGGTGGTGGAGCAGCTTGACCCCGCGACGGCGGGCTCTCCAGCAGAACCCATTGGGCCGGTGGCTTCTGCTGCACCGGTTCCGAAGGACGCGCCAGTCCAAGTGGCCGTCGTCGCGCCACCGGCCGTCACTGCGGTTGCGGCCGTCACTGCGGTTGCGCCGGTCGCTGCAGCACCAGCACCAGCACCAGCACCAGCACCAGCACCAGTCTCTACTGAAGCACCAGCGCCAGAGTTCGACATCGACGCCTTCAGCGCTCAGCTCAATGCCCGGCTGTCGGCATTGGTCGAACAGGCCATCAGTTCCTGATCCGCACATCATTGCTGTCAGACCCCTCCCGTAGGGTGGCCGCATGGCCAAACTGAGGCTCGTCCATCGTTGTACGGAATGCGGCGCGAGCCACCCCAAGTGGGCAGGACGCTGCGCTTCATGTGGTGCGTGGAACAGCTTGACCGAAGAGTTCGAAGGTCCTGACGAGATCGCCAGCCTCGCTGCCGGGATGGCCCTCATCCCACCCGGCATCGCCACCCCGATCGGCGACGTGGATGCCAGTTCTGCCAACCCCAGACCGTCGGGCATCAGCGAGCTCGATCGCGTGCTCGGTGGCGGGTTCGTGCCCGGATCGGTCACCTTGCTCGGTGGCGAGCCGGGCATCGGCAAGAGCACCCTGCTGCTGCAGCTCCTGGCCGGGTGGACCGGGCGCACGCTGTACATCTCGGCGGAGGAGAGCGCCCAACAAGTCCGGCTCAGGGCCGAACGACTCGATGCCGTTCGCCCCGACCTGTGGCTGCTTCCCGAGACCTCGGTTCCCAACATCATTGCTGCGATCGACGACTTGTCTCCCCAACTCGTCATCGTCGACAGCATTCAGACCGTCGCCGATCCGGAACTGTCGTCGGCGTCGGGCTCTGTCGTGCAGGTCCGTGGTTGCGCGCATCGACTGGTCCAAGAGGCCAAACGCCGTAACATCACGATGGTGCTCGTCGGCCACGTCACCAAAGACGGTGGCCTCGCCGGGCCGCGGGTACTCGAGCACCTGGTCGACACCGTGTTGTCGTTCGAAGGCGAACGCCATCACGCGCTACGCCTGCTGCGGGCGTCGAAGCATCGATTCGGCCCAACCGATGAGCTGGGCTTGTTCGAGATGGCCGAAGCCGGGCTGATCCCGGTTCCCGACCCGAGCCAGTTGTTTCTCGCCGACCGCCGCACCGGGGTTCCCGGTTCGGCGGTTGTCCCCACCATAGAGGGCCATCGGCCGCTGCTGGTCGAGGTCCAGGCGCTCACCAATCAGTCCAACGGCAACGGACCGCCGCGGCGTTCTGCGCAGGGCATCGACCCCGGCCGGTTGGCAATGCTGCTTGCGGTCATCGAGCGTCGGGCGCGCATCCCGATCAGCCAGCACGAGGTGTACGCCTCGGTCGTCGGCGGGATCAAACTGACAGAACCTGGGGTCGACCTCGGCCTGTGCCTGGCCATCGTCTCGGCGATGCTCAGCCGGCCGCTCGCCGCAAATCTGGTGGTTTGCGGCGAGATCGGCCTGGCCGGCGAATTGCGCCAGGTCGCTCAGACCCAGCGCCGGCTGAGTGAGGCATCCCGGTTGGGGTTCGCCCACGCGATCGTGCCTGCCACGGCGCCGGATTCCAGCGTGGGCATCCGGATCACGCGGGTTTCCACCTTACCGGAGGCCTTACGAGCCGCCGGGCTCGTCGGCGAGGCCTAGCAGTTGGATCCCGCCGTCCGTACAGGTCGCGCAGTACCGCAAACTAAATGTCTCAACCGAACGTTTTTGCAAGATTGAGGCATTCAGTTCAGCAACGTCCGCAGATGTGCGACGCGTGCGGCGTCGGCGAAGTCTGCCGCCGGGCTCGTCGGCGAGGCCTAGCATGGTTGCATGTCGATCCAGCAGCGCGGACCCGATCCCCTGCTGGACGCGCTGGCCCAGGTTGCCCCGGGCACGCCACTGCGCGACGGCCTCGAACGTATCGTGCGGGCCAAGATGGGGGCGTTGTTGGTGTTGGCCGACGACGCTGCGGTCATCGAGATCTGCTCGGGGGGCTTCCTCCTCGATTCGCCGTTCTCGCCGCAACGGTTGAGCGAGTTGGCAAAGATGGACGGTGCGATCATCCTCAGCGCAGACCTCACCCGTATCGCCAGGGCAAACGTGCACCTGCTTCCCGACGCCTCGGTGCCGACCGTTGAGACGGGAACACGGCATCGCACCGCGGAGCGGGTGGCACGCAGTCTGTCCACACCGGTTGTCAGTGTCAGCGAGGAGATGAGCGTCATCAACATGTATGTCGGTGATCGCAAACATCAACTCCAAGAGGTCGGCCGTTTGCTCGATCGGGCCAATCAGGCGGTCCAGACGCTCGATCGCTACAGAGTTCGCCTCGACGACGCGATGGCGAATCTGACCGCACTCGAGGTCGAAGACGTCGTCACCCTGCGTGAAGTCGCGGCGGTCGTACAGCGCGGCGAGATGGTGCACCGGATTGCCGACGAGATCGAGACGATGATCGTCGAACTCGGCGTGGATGCCCGCCTGTTGCGCCTGCAACTCGACGAGTTGTACGTCGAGATCGACGACGAGATCGATCTGGTGATCAGCGACTACATGCCCGTCGGCCTGACCGTCGGCGACACCCACGTCTTCATGTCCGCACTCGACGATGATGGGGTGCTCGATCTCCGCACGACCGCTGCGTCGCTTGCGCCGGTCGGTGGCGCGAAGGACCTGGATCAGTCGCTCGCACCGCGCGGAATGCGGCTGCTGGCCAGAGTGCCGCGCATGACCGAGGAACTCGCCGTATCGATCACCAATCACTTCGGCGAGTTGACCAAGCTGCAGCGGGCAACGGTTGCCGAACTGATGGCCGTCCCCGGCGTCAACACGACGCTCGCGCAAGCGATCAAAGACACCCTGGAACGCGTGGTCGAGGCAACCATCATGGACCAGTACAACTGACAAGGTCGCCGTCGCGCCGGTGGCCCTGTTCACCCATACGGTGCCCGATGTTTGCCGGCACGTCATCGTGTGTTCACCTCTCGCACATCTCTCACCCATACGGTCCCGCGATGCGCTCCCACCGTTTGCCCATCACATTGTCGATCGCCATGTTCGCCAGCCTCGTCGTCGCCTCTGGAACCCTGGCCGACAAGGTTCGAGTCGAGACGACCGACACCTGCACCGTTCCCCAGGGCGAGCCGGCTGAGCAGTTCGGCTATCTCGGCCGCTACAGCGTCGGGGCCACAGCGAGCGGTCAGACCGCAGCCGAGATCATCGCGGTCGACAAGGGCACCATGTATGTGATGGCGCCGAGCGCGATCGAGATCGTCGACATCGCTGATCCGGCCAACCCAGTCCGCCAGACGATCATTGCCCTGCCCGGGGACCCGACGAGCGTCGCCGTGAACGACGGGCTGGTGGCGGTTTCGGTGCCGGCCGCGATCAAGACGGATCCGGGGCGGGTGCTGTTGTTCCGTGGCATCGAACAAGTCGGCGAAGTCATCGTCGGCGCCTTGCCCGACATGGTTGTCTTCACGCCCGACGGCAAGTTGCTCGCAGTAGCGAACGAGGCAGAACCGAACTCCTATGGCCAGGTCGGCTCAGTCGATCCCGAGGGTTCGATCAGCGTGATCGAGACCAGGCCGTTCCGCCACAAGAAGGCGAGCAAGCGGCCGATCGGACCGCAGCAGGCTGCCACCATCGGCTTTGCCGACTTCAACATCGGTGGCACTCGCAACGCCGAACTTCCCCCGGGCGTGCGAATCTTCGGTCCCGGCTCCAGCATCGCGCAGGATCTGGAACCCGAGTACATCACGATCGCGAAGGACAACCAAACCGCATGGGTGTCGCTGCAAGAGAACAATGCGCTCGCCGAAATCGATCTGAAGTCCACGAGCGTCCGCCGGATCACGGACCTCGGCACCTCGGACCACAGCCGACCCGGCTTCGGATTCGACGCGAGTGATCAGGGCGGAGCGATCGACATCCGGAACTGGCCGGTCAAGGGTCTGTACCAGCCGGACGGCATCGCGAACTACCGGGTCCGCGGCGAGCAGTACGTGCTCACTGCGAACGAAGGCGACGCCCGCGATTGGGTCGGAATCTCTTCGAACGGCGAAGAGATGCGCCGGGCTGCATCCGTCGCCGACACCGCATTGTTCCCGGATGCGGCTGTCAACACCGCGCTCGGACGGCTCAACGTCACTCCGAAGGTGCCCGCCACGGTCAACGCGGCCGGTAACCTGACTTCGCTGTACTCGATCGGCTCTCGGTCGTTCTCGATCCGGGCGGCCGACGGCTCGCTGGTGTGGGACAGTGGCGACGACTTCGAGTGCATCACGTCGACCCTGCTGCCGACACGCTTCAACGCGAGCAACAGCAACGACACGCTGAAGAATCGCAGTGACGACAAGGGACCCGAGCCAGAGTCCGTCGTCGTCGGCAAGATCGACGGCCGCCATCTGGCGTTCATCGCGCTCGAGCGCATCGGTGGCGTGATGGTCTACGACATCACCGATCCGACCGCACCGACGTTCCGTCAGTACCTCACCACTCGCGCCTTCGGCGGTGCGACCGTTGGACCCGACAGCGGCCCGGAAGGCATGGTGTTCATCTCGGAATCGGACAGCCCGACAGGTGAGGCGTTGCTGGTCTACGGCAACGAGGTCACCGGCACCGTTGCATTGTGGGGGCTTCCCAACAACGAGGACGACCATGATAGTGACGACGACGAAGACGAGAACGACGACTGATCACGACGACTGATCACGACGCCGAGCCGGCCCCGACGGTCACCGACAGGAGTTCACGACGTAAGGCAACCAACTTGGGAGCTGGCTCGCCGTCGCTCCAGACGTCGGCGTGCAGGGCGCGTTCGTACGATTCCCACTCTCGGCGAACGCCGGCAAGGTCACCCTGGTCCCCGTGGGCCCTCATCCGGAGTGCGATCAGTTCCTCGTGACCCGCGAGTACCCGCAGGCCCTGGCCTGTTGCCCAAAAGACACCATCGATGTCGCCGATCGACAGGTAGTGACCGCCGAGTGTCGCAGCGGCAGACGTGACCAACAGTGTGAGCTGAGAGGCAATCCCTTCTGCATCGGGCCAGAGATACGACGTACCGCTGAAGGGCATATCGCGAACCAACTCGAGCCCTGGCCGGAGTATCGCGATGGCATCAACCGCTGATCGGTTGCGGACGTGGGCGAGGCGGTCGCGAAGAAGGTCAGCGTCGGTGATCACGGCGGAGTGCATGGGGAGTTGTTCGGTCAGGGTGCGACCGATCCACTCCTCGTCACTCTTGGTCGGCACCAGTCGAGCGAGTGCACGGCGGGCGTCGCTGACGACATTGGCGAATGTCGCGTCGCGAACATCGAGCTCCCACAGCGCGGTCCGCGCTCCGTCGCGAGTGGACCGATCTCGGTGCTGACTCAACCAGACGACCAGCTCGAGAGCCTTCGAACGTTCGAACTGGACCGCATGGTGATCTCGATCGACAACTTCGACCGGCCCGAGGAGACGAACCATCAAGGCCCAATCCTGCTCGGTCCAATCCGTAAGACTCGCCTCCGGCGATG
>JANOEM010000532.1:0-1537 GCA_031413195.1 Actinomycetes bacterium | reverse complement strand
GCCGGGTTCTATGCGCACCAGTGCGCGCTCGGTGAACTCGATCACAATCCGGTGCAGCGCGGCATGCCGGTGCGCTCTCCGGTGACGCGTGATCGGCGGGTGATCCCACTGGTTCGACCGGTCAGACATCTGCCGCGGATCCTTGATCACGACGACGTCATCAAACTGGTCGCGGCGCTGCGGAAGGATCGGGATCGGGCGATGATCGACGCGATGCTGCTCGCCGGTTTGCGCCGTTGCGAAGTCCTCGGCCTGCGACTGTCGGACATCCGTTGGGGTGAACGACGGTTGTTCATCGCGGACGGCAAGGGCGGTCATCAACGCATCGTTCCGATCTCCCCGCGCTTCTTCGACACGCTGCGCCGCTATCTCGATCTCGAGCGACCGGCGGACGCGGAGACTCCGTTCGTGTTCGTCGTGTTGAAGGGCCCGAACCGTGGTCGCCCGCTCACCGCGAAGGGACTCGACGAGATCATGGCCGGCGCCCGCAGCCGTGCGGGGCTCGAGCATGCGACGTGTCACGAGTTGCGCCACACCTGTTTCACCCGGCTCCGCGAAGCCGGCATGGCCCTCGAAGCGTTGCAGGCTCAGGCCGGTCATCGCTCGATCTCAGCGACGCAGATCTATCTGCACCTGGCCAACGATTGGCTCGCCGGGGAGTACATACGTGCAGCTCAGGCCATAGATGCCCAAGCTGCGCTCGGCCGCAAGGTGGTGGCGTCATGACGATGCTGTCGATCGAACCGCAGCACTCCAACGAGCACTGGGCCCGCATCGCAGGTCACGCCCCGGTCCTCGCCACGACGTGCCAGGACTACGTCGCGCAGATCTCAGTGACCGCACGACCATCGACCGTGAAGGCGGTCGACTCGGCGTTGCGGATCTTCTCCGAGTGGCTCATCGGCCACGACTCGACAGTGTTCGCGTTGCGCCAGATCGAGCGTCGACACGTCGAGGCCTTCAAGCTCTGGCTCGCCACCCGCGAGAACCGGCGCGGTGAACCACTGAAGAAATCGACGATCCATCTCCGACTGTCGACGCTGCGCGTCGTGTTCGAACGACTCATCGAATGGGACCACCCCGACACCCCGACACGCAACCCGATCATGTGGACCGACCTGCCCAAACTCGACGAACCGTTGCCCAAATTCTTGGATGACGACCAAGCCGCCAAGTTCATGGCCGCCGCCGCCCGCCTCGATCCGCAACGCCGACTCATCATCGAACTGCTCGCGCGAACCGGGCTGCGCATCACCGAGTTCTGTGAGCTCACCGACGACGCCATCGTCACCATGAACGAGACGAACTGGTTGCGTGTCCCGGTCGGCAAACTCCACACCGACCGCTACGTCCCACTGCACCCGTCACTGATCGAGTTGCTCCGAACCTGGCGCGAGTGGGCCGGCCCCGACGACACCGGTCGCCTCATCTCCAACGACGGTCGCGTGCTCAACCGGTTCAGCGTTTCTCGCGCGGTCGCTGCCTGCGCACGCATCGCCGGGATCGGCCACGTCCACCCCCACCAGCTGCGTCACAC
>JANOEM010000531.1:0-10077 GCA_031413195.1 Actinomycetes bacterium | reverse complement strand
CGCCGAGTTGTACCACAGCACGACCTTGTCGCCTTCGTGCAACTCGACGCCTGCCAGAACGGTGTCCTGTGTCGCCGTGCGTCGGAAGTGGATGACCGGGGTGGCGAAGCGAACGATCTCCTCGACAGCGGTCTTGGAGTTGGCCTCGAAATCGTCGAACCAGATCTTCTTCTGCTCGGGGAAGTCGGTCAACGCGCGCATTCCGTGGCTGATCGCGTTGCGGGTCGTTTCGTTGCCGGCGACGACCAAGAGGATGAAGAAGCTCCCGAACTCCTGAGCGGTCAGACGTTCACCGTCGACAACGGCGTTCATCATCGCGCTCGTCATGTCCTCGCGTGGTGACTCCACCCTGTCCTCGCCAAGGGCCTGGGCGTAGGAGAACATCTCCACCGCTGCCGTCATCAGGGCCTCGAGACTTCCGCCGTATTCGGGGTCGCCGGCGCCGAGGATGACGTTGGTCCAATTGAAGATCTGTTGGACATCCGAATCGGGAATACCCATCATCTCGCAAATGATTTGCAGCGGCAGGGGAGCGGCGACCTCGGTGACGAAATCACACTCGCCACCCGGGAAGCGTTCCAACAGACCATCGACGATTGCCTCGGCCTTGACGGTGACGTAGTCGTTCACCCGGCTGATCTCCTTGGGCGTGAAGCCCTTCGACACGATGCTGCGCAGGCGGAAGTGCTTGGGGTCGTCCATGTTGATCATCGACCCGAAGAACTCGTTCATCTCCTGGGGCATGTCGCCGATGTTGCTGCCCTTGCCGCTGCAGAACAGTTGCGCGTTCCGGCTGGCAGCCCACACGTCCTCGTAGCGGGTCAGCGCGTAGTAGCCGGGGCCGACCGGGAACGGCGAATCCGGAAAAACTCGCTCGGCGAAGAACTGCAGCCCAGGCGTATCGCGGAGCGTCTTGAACGCGCCGTCACGATACTCACGTGGTTGATTCCAGAAGTCGACATCGGAGAGGTCGAACGAGTCCAGCGGGACGACGGGGAGATCCATGACCCGCAATCTAGGGCGACCGCCGGCTGCACGACATGTTGGAACGCCACGAACCCGTACTGCGCGGTGACAGCGATGCCGATTGGCTGGTTACCTCTCGGTAGGATCGGTCCGTTCATTTGTGTCAGTCCAGTTCATCTCGATCCAGGGGGAAGCCCATGCCTGAAGCCGTAATCGTCGCCACTGCCCGGAGCCCGATCGGTCGTGCCAACAAAGGCACGCTCACCACGATCCGGCCCGACGACATGTCGGCGCAGATCATCCGCGCGTTGATGGCCAAGGTGCCGGCGGTGCAGGCGAGCGACGTCGAAGACTTGATGATGGGGGTCGGGCAGCCGGCAGGGGAGGCCGGTTTCAACATCGGCCGAATGACCGCGATCCTTGCCGGACTCGACGACGTACCCGGCGTGACCGTGAATCGCTACTGCTCGTCAAGCCTGCAAACGATCCGGATGGCTGCCCACGCGATCCTCGCCGGTGAGGGCGACTGTTTCATCGCTGCCGGTGTCGAGACCGTCAGCCGATATGCGGCGGGCGCGAGCGACACCGCCCCCAATCCGATCTTCAAAGAGCCCGGCGTCCGGACACGCGAGCGGGCAGGTGGCGGCCACCCGTCGTGGACACCGGCCGTTGGCCTTCCCGATGCCTACATCGCAATGGGCCAGACAGCCGAGAATGTCCGCGAGGTCGAAGGCGTGAGTCGCGAAGACATGGATGCCTTCGCCAAGCGTTCGCAGGATCTTGCGAGCGCGAATATCGCGAGCGGGTTCTTCGCGGATGAGATCACGCCGATCACGCTCGACGACGGCACCGTGGTCTCGCGTGACGACTGCCCGCGCGAAGGTACGACGCTCGAAGGCCTCGCCGGGTTGAAGCCCGTGTTCAGGCCCGACGGCCAGATCACCGCCGGCAATGCCTGCCCACTCAACGACGGCGCTGCAGCGGTGATGGTGATGAGCGCCGACAAGGCCAAGGCACTCGGACTCACCCCGCTCGCGCGAATCGTGTCGTCCGGGTTATCCGGACTGAACCCCGAGATCATGGGCCTCGGGCCGGTCGAGGCCGTGCGGCAGGCCCTCAAGCGGGCCGGATTGACGATCGACGACATCGACCTGGTCGAGATCAACGAAGCGTTTGCGGCTCAGGTGTTGCCATCGGCACGCCATCTCGGCATCTCGATGGACAAGCTCAACGTCAACGGGGGCGCGATCGCACTTGGTCATCCGTTCGGCATGACGGGTGCCAGAATCATGACAACGCTCATCCATGGGCTGCAATCGACCGATAAGACATTCGGATTGGAAACGATGTGTGTCGGTGGCGGCCAGGGAATGGCGATGATCATCGAGCGCTTGAGCTGATGGAGTAGGAGTTGACGTGGTGACGAGGGGACGGGCTCTGCTTGCGGCAGCGATCGTGGGCGTGCTGTGCCTCGGCTCGCTCTCCGTCCCGTCAGCAGACGCCGGGCAACCGAGCGCAGTTGGCTGCGTCGCCGATGCCGAGTTGAAGATCGGCGACTTCGGCTCCAGCGTGATCTGCCTGCAGTACGCGCTTGGCATGATCGGCGTGTCGGACCTGGTCATCAACGGCATCTATGACCAGTCCACATCGGATCTCGTCCGGTGGTTCCAGTCGACCCACCCGCCGTTGCGGGTCGACGGCCGGGCCGGCCCTCAGACACTGACGACGCTCGGCATCTGGTCCGGCAAGACGATCGGCACAATCGTTCAGGCACCGTGCTCGGCCGACGCCATCATCCGACCGGGCGACGCCGGCCCAAGTGCACGATGTCTGCAAGAATCCCTGCGCGAACTCGGCCTCTACAACGGTGCGATCACCGGTGTGTCCGATGCGGCCACTGTCGACGCCTTGAAGCGTTACCAGATTGGCAAACCACCGCTTCAGGTCGACGGATGGGCCGGTCCCCGCACGCTCGCTGCGCTCGGTATCTGGTCGGGGCGGACCGGGGTGTTGTCGGCGAACGGCACCGTCGTGTTCTCTACCAGCGTGATCTCGGCCGGCGGCACGGCTCCACCAGGACCGTGGCCGTCGCCGATCCAGCCCGAGCCGCAATGGGTTCTGACAGCGGAGGGAATTCCGGTCTACGGGAACCGTCAGGCGTGCACCCGGGAACAGGCAGACGTGATCGCCTACCAGTTCGCCCGCGACGGTGCAGACATCGCCACTCAACAGTGGGCGGTGTACATCGCATCCCGCGAGGGCGGCTGCCGATTCGATGCGGTCAACCAGAACCCGGCCACCCAGGACGACTCGCACTGCACCTATCAGCTCAATGCTTTGGCGGGGATGTTCGGCCCGACTGCTGAATTGGGTCGCCACGGATGGAGCCCCGAATCGGTCAAGCTGTCGCTCGACAACTGTGCGGATGCCGCGAGCGACCTGTGGGTCTACTGCGGCCGCGGACCGTGGACACCTCCGTATTCGTGTCGGCCGCCTTGGAAGGACATCACCCCGGCAGTCGTCGACATCGGCGCCGGCAACAGTTCAGACGGTGATGGATGAACCGGGGTTCGGTTCGACCAGTACGGCGTCGCTGAGCTCTGGCCAGAGCCGCAATGCATCAGGTGCCCACAGGTCGAACGGGCGGTCAGTCAAAGCGATCAAGGCGACATCGAAGGTCGGATCGACCCAGAACATTGTGCCAGCACCTCCGAAGTGACCGAATGCGCGTGCACTGTTCTTGGCGCCCATCCAGTGCGGGTGTTTGTGCCCGTGGATCTCGACGCCGAATCCCCACGGGCACGGTTGAAATCTGCCGACGCCCGGAACGATTCCTGCGAGTTCGCGAAACTGGACCGACGTCGCCGATGCGACGGTCTCGACGCTGAGCAAGGTCGGTCGAGAGATCTCTTCGACGAATCGGATCACGTCGTCCAAGGCTGCGTGAACACCATGAGCAGGCGAACCGTGCATCACAGCGCCCGTCAGGTTGAGCGGTTGGAAGATCGCCTCGTCCACGTACGTCGCGAATGCGATCC
The DNA here is from genome assembly GCA_031413195.1 of Actinomycetes bacterium. Lineage (GTDB taxonomy): Bacteria > Actinomycetota > Acidimicrobiia > Acidimicrobiales > Ilumatobacteraceae > WLMZ01. The sequence goes on along the minus strand of JANOEM010000531.1, from coordinate 6,073 downwards.
CCGTTGCGGCTTCTACCGCAGCGGCTGCAAGCTCGATGCCCGTGTTCGAGTAGATCCGGCGTCGCCCCGGGGCGCTGATCGGCCCGGTTCCATCGAAGCCGTACCCGCCTGCGTGGCTGAGCAGGTGGGCGAGCGTGCATCCGGACTGACCGATTGGCGAATCGAGCGAGATCGAACCCTCCTCGACCGCAACGAGGATCGCCCAGGTCGAAAACACCTTCGAAATCGATGCAAGCCGGAAGGGTCGTGTGACGTCACCCAGTACGGAAACTCCGCGATCTCCCTGGCTGATTCGTCGGACAAGGGCCGCCGAGACGTGTTCGACGGGCCAGGTTCCGATCAGCTCCAACGGGTTGACGGGAGTGAAACCGTCACCAACCCTTGCAGTCAACGTCGGACGATTCAGGTGAGGCCGTTGGTGCGGATCAGATCGGCAACCCGGAACGCAAGATCCAGGCTCTGGCGGCCATTGAGTCGAGGGTCGCACACGGTCTGGTACCGATCGTCGAGTTGTGAATCGAGGATCTTGTCCGCTCCACCGATGCATTCGGTCACGTCGTCGCCGGTGAGTTCGACATGAATACCGCCCGGCCACGTGCCTTCGGCGGTGTGAGCGCGGACGAAGCCGGCGATCTCAGCAGAGATGTCGTCGAATGCACGCGTCTTGCGGCCGCTGATCGCGGTGTAGGTGTTTCCGTGCATCGGGTCGCAAGCCCAGACGACGGGGTGGCCGGCATCGCGAACTGCCCGCAGCAGCGGTCGGAGTCGGTCCTCGGCCTGATCTGCTCCCATCCGACTGATCAAGGTGAGACGACCTGGAATCTGGGCCGGGTTGAGGACATTGCACAGCTCGAGTACGAACTCCGGGGTGGTCGTCGGTCCGACCTTGCAGCCGATCGGATTGCCGACACCCCGAAGGAACTCGACGTGGGCGCCGTCGATGTCCCGGGTGCGGTCTCCGATCCAGAGCATGTGCGCCGAACAGTCGTACCACCCTCCAGTCAATGAATCCTGCCTGGTCAAGGCTTCTTCGTAGCCGAGCAGCAGAGCTTCGTGGCTGGTGAAAACGTCCACCTCGTGGAGCCGGCTGTTCGATTCGGTGTCGATCCCGCAGGCGCGCATGAACCGCAGAGCACGGTCGATCTCGGCCGCGAGCTGTTCGTACTTCTGACCCTCAGGGCTACTCGCCACGAACTCCTGGGTCCACGCATGAACCCGATTGAGATCGGCGAATCCACCTTTGGTGAATGCCCGAACCAGGTTGAGCGTGGATGCGCTCTGGTGGTAGGCCTGAACCAGTCTCTCGGCGTCGGGAACTCTCGCTGCCGCAGTGGGAGACTCACCGTTGACGATGTGGCCGCGGAAGCTAGGCAGCTCCACATCGCCGATCATTTCGAACGACGACGAACGCGGTTTCGCGAACTGACCGGCGATCCGACCGACCTTGACGACCGGCACCCCGAGTGAGTAGGTGAGCACAACGGCCATCTGCAAGATGACTCTGAGTTTCTCGCGGATGTTGACTGCAGAGAACTCTTCGAAACTCTCGGCGCAATCGCCCGCTTGCAGCAAGAACGCATTGCCGGCAGCGACACGGGCAAGCGAAGCTTGCAGGTTGCGGGCCTCGCCCGCGAAAACCAGCGGCGGGAAGCCGGAGATCTGCTTGAGCGCACGATCAAGCGCGCCGCTGTCGGGCCACTCCGGCTGCTGCGAGACCGGGTGACCCTGCCACGACGATGGTGTCCAAGACCGTGCCATCAGAGTTGCCTCATCTTGCTGCGGTCGTCATGATCACGCCGCCAGGATGCGGACTGCGTCTTCACGCAGGCCTGCCACGGCTCGACTGACGAGCCGCCTTGCGGCCTCAGCCGTGACGCCGAGGTTCTCGCCGACTTCGCGAAAGCTCTTGCGCTCTCCGTCGAGCAGGCCGAAACGTGCCTCGACGGCGTACCGGGCGCGCTTGTCCAGGGTGCCGAGCAACTCGTCGAGCAGATCGCTGTCGACCATCGCCATGACCGCATCTTCGGGCGTTCCGTCGCCATTGGCCATCAGGTCGCCGAGGGTGGCATCGCCGTCGTCGCCGATGGTCTTGTCGAGCGACACCGGTGTGGTGAGCCGGTGGAGTTCCGCGTTGCCGAGATCGAGCGTCTCACCGTCGCCGCTTGCCTGGCGAAGTGCGGCGCGCAGACTGGCGGAACGATCGCCGGGAATCCGGATCAAACTGGCCTTCTGATCGAGTGCCCGACCGATCGCCTGACGGATCCAGAACGTTGCGTAGGTGCTGAACTTGAAGCCCCGGCGCCAATCGAACTTGTCGACGGCGTGCTCGAGGCCGAGGTTGCCCTCTTGAATCAAGTCGAGCAGATCCATGCCTTGGGGCAACGGGTACCGGCGAGCGATGCTGACGACGAGTCGCAGGTTGGAGCGGATGAACCGATCCTTTGCCTTGGCGGCGCCGTTGACCGCCGTCTTGAGGGCTACCGACTTCTCGCCCTGGGCGATCCGGTCGGCGGCTTCGCGCCCGGCCTCGATCGCGCGGGACAGTTCGCGCTCTTCTTCGGCGTTGAGCAGGGCGACCTTGCCGATGTCGTTCAGATACAGACCAATGGAGTCATTCATGACGTTCTTCAACCGTTTCTTGAGAGTTTCGCATTTCGGTGTCGCGGACCGAAGAACACGGCACCCAAGGTGAGCGTGTCAATCGGATCGTTACCACCAGTACAGACGCTCACAATCTGCATCGAGGACGCAAGGTGCGAGATTATCTGTCCGCCGGCGGAGGAGTCCGACGGAAATGAGGGTTAGCTATGTGGGGGAGAGTCCAGAGTACACCATTGGTCAAGTCCTGTCGTGTCAGACGCGCGCCTGAGACGAAGGCCACAGGATTACCTGCTGTTCTGGCCTGTCAGCGAATCGTGGTCTCCGTCTCCTAGACTGCCCCCTCGTGCCTCAACGTATCGGACTGTTCGGTGGCACCTTCGATCCTCCGCACGTCGGTCACCTCGTTACGGCGGTCAACGTGCGTCATGCCTTGCAACTCGATGTGGTGGTGTTAATGGTGGCCAACGTGCCCTGGCAAAAAGAGCAAAGCCGTCAGATCACCCCCGCCGAGGACAGGTTCGCGCTGGTTGAAGCGGCAGTCGCTGACGTCCCGGGCCTGGTTGCCGGGCGCGACGAGATCGATCGCGGCGGTGCGAGCTACACCGCCGACACGCTGCAGTTGTTGGCAGAGCAGCACCCATCGGCCGAACTGTTCACGATCGTCGGTGATGACGCTGCTGCGGGTATCACCACCTGGGAGCGTTACGAAGAAGTGGCCAACCGATCCTCACTCGTCGTCGTCGATCGTCCCGGCGAATCGGTGTACCTGCCCGAGGAGTTTCGCTGGCTCCGCGTCGAAGTTCCGCACCTCGAGGTTTCCAGCACCGATCTGCGCGCACGATTCAGTGACGGCCGCCCGCTCGACTATTTGCTGACCGAGCCTGTGCTCGAGATGATCGCAGCGCGCGGGCTGTACGGGAGCCCGCGATGACCGCGCTGCGATCGCGCCGCAGAAACCGCACGATCGCCGCCGCATTGTCCGGCGTGCTCGTGCTGGGACTTGCGCCTGCGCTCGGCTATGCGGGCTGGCTGGTCCTCAAGGACTCCAAGGCCGGCACCGCGGTCGAGACCTTGGACGAGATCGCGTTCCCTTCCACACCGACCGCGATGATGGCAATCGTCGATGATCAAGACCTCGTCGTTTCGCTTGCAGTCATGGTGCTGACACCCAGTCCTGGCGCCAGCCTCCCCGCAACGGGTGGAACGCTTGTGTCGATCCCGACGAACGCGAATCGTGCGCAGACGGCGAACGATCCTTCCTTGCCGGTTTCGGACAGCCTGATCAACTCTGGCGAGGAAGGTCTGCTTGCCGACGTCGAGTCGTTGACCCGCGTGACGATCAACTCCGACGCAGTGCTGGACGAGGCTGGACTTGCAGCGTTGTTCACTCCTGTGGGCGACATGCCGGTCACGTTCCCGACCGACGTCGTCACGACTGCGGCCGATGGCGGAACTGAGACCCTTTTTGTCGCGGGCGAGACCACGCTGACCCCCGAGCAAGCAGCGAGTGTCCTGGTGGCGCGTGATCCAGCTCAGACCGAAAGTCGCCGGTTGCCCAACACGCGAGCTGTCTGGAACGGGTTTGCGGCAGCTGTCGGTGCTGGAATTCCCAGTGAGCTTCCGCTCTCGGCCGAGGTCACGACCTTCGACGACTTCATGTCGCACTTCATCGCTGGACCAGTGCAGGTGTTCAACGACCTCGAGACCAAGCCGTTGACCGGCGACAACAATCCGGACGACTTGGATGTCGGAACGCTCGACGTGCCCTCGGTCGTGCTGTTGATGGCCAGTCTCGCGCCGTCGGCGATGATCACGCCCAATCCGACCTTGAACTTCCGGATCGAGAACGGGTTGACCCAGGCCGACATCGACGCAGCAGGGCTCACCGGTATGACTGCAGCCGATGTCACCCGTGACCTGGTCGCGCGGATCCTGTTCCTGCAAGGCAACGTGGTCTCGGTTTCGTCGGCCGTCTACACGTTGGACACCAAGGTCACGCCGGATACGACAGTGGTGTTCTCTCCGGGCGGGCTCGAACCAGCGGAGCTCGAAGCGATCACCAATTCGCTCGGCGAACTCGAGTTCCAGTCCCCGCCGTTCGTGTTCCCATCCGTCGACATCGTGATCGTCGTCGGTCGGTCATACCTGCAGGACATGGCTGAGGTCCAGGCGTCGCTCGGATCGACGGCCACGACCGAGGCCGCGCCGGAGACCACGGTTGCCGACACCTGAGCACCGGCAGTCAGTTCGGCACCGGTGCAACCGCTACCGTGGCTGTTCGAATGACAACTGATCTGAACTCAAGAGACCTTGCGATCCTCGCTGCGAGAGCCGCCGACGACAAGAAGGCATCCGACACCTTGATCATCGAGGTCGGCCCGATTCTCGCCATCACGGAGTACTTCGTCATTGCCAGCGCGTCGAATCGCCGTCTCGTGCGATCGCTCAGCGACGAGGTCGAGGGACGGATCCGAGAAGTCACCGGTCGTTCTCCGCTGCGAACCGAGGGCGTCCGTGAGCAGCAGTGGGTGCTGATCGACTACGGCGACATCGTCGTGCACGTGTTCAGTGACGAGACCAGGTCGTTCTATGAGATCGAGCGGTTGTACCGCGATGCACCGTTTGTCGACTGGTCATTGCCTGCGGGAGCCGACGAACCGCAGGGTGACGACGAATCCCAGAGTGACGACGAATCCCAAGGGTGACGGCTGGCACCATCGCAATTTGAGATAGGTCACCTATCGTTGATGCCAGATATGGATACCCTGCTCTCCGGCCCCTTCAATACGTCGCAACTTCCCAGAGTCGCGTCTGCGCCCGTCACCGTCACAGTGTCGCGACGGATTGCGCCGGGCCGTGAAGCAGAGTTCCACGCATGGAGCGCCCAGATGGTCGCCAAAGCCCAAGCGTTTCCCGGGTGCCTCGGCGCCGGTGTGCTCGATCCGGGACCCGATGGCGGCGAATATCAGGTGGTCTTTCGATTCGTCGACGGATTGGCATTGCGGTTGTGGGAACGTTCTCCCCAGCGAGCAGCGCTGCTGGCCGAAGCAGATGACTTCGTCACGAGTGCTCGGGTGCACCGAACTGTCGGCGTCGAGGACTGGTTCGATCTCCCGTCTCGTTCGGAACCGAGGCGCCCGCTGTGGCGCAGGATCATGACCGATGTGCTCTGGGTCTACCCCGTAGCGTTGTTTGCGTCGATCTTCGTGGCCCCGTATCTGGCTCGCCTCCCGGTCGAGGGCCGCACGATCCTGTCTACCTTCCTGATCACGATTGCGATGCGAATCGCCGTCGGCCCCTTGCGTGGCCGGCTCCGCGCCCGTCGCCGGATGTAACCGAAAGTACCCATTCGCGTTGGGGCGACGAGTGCCGCGCTGGTATCTTCATCTCCCGATTGCGGGGCTGTAGCTCAGTTGGTAGAGCATCTCCATGGCATGGAGAGGGTCAGGAGTTCGATTCTCCTCAGCTCCAC
>JANOEM010000530.1:0-3652 GCA_031413195.1 Actinomycetes bacterium | reverse complement strand
CTCGACGAGCGAGGGTCGGTGATCCGCGATGCCAAGCTGTGGAACGACACCGAGACTGCTCCCGATGCCGGCTGGCTGTTGAAGCAGCTCCCCGGGGGCGCCGAAGATTGGGTCGCGGAAGTGGGCTCCGTTCCGGTGGCGGCGTTCACCGTCGCGAAGCTCTCGTGGCTTCATCGGAGTGAGCCCGACAACTGGGCTCGGATGGCGAAAGTCGTCCTTCCTCACGACTGGATCACGGCTCAGCTCACCGGGGCATCCGTCGAATCGATCACAACCGATCGAGGAGATGCGAGTGGCACGGGCTATTGGTCCCCATCGTCGGGGGAGTACTGCTGGGACATCCTCTCGATCATCGACAGCGACCGAGACTGGTCGACCGCTGTCCCGACGGTGCTCGCACCGCTTGCATCGGCTGGATCGTGGGGGCGACGCGCTCGTCGGACCGGGTACCGGAGACAACATGGCGGCGGCGCTCGGACTCGGGTTGCAGCCAGGAGATGTTGTCGTCTCGCTCGGGACCTCCGGCACCGTGTTCGCAGTCTCGGGCACTCCGACGGCCGATGCGTCGGGTGCAGTCGCCGGATTCGCAGATGCGAGCGGGCTGTTCCTGCCCCTGGTGTGCACGCTGAACGCGACCCGTGTGACCGATGCCGTCGCCCGCTTGCTCGGTGTCGATCTCGAAACCCTCGACGAGTTGGCCCTGCGAGCCCCGATCGGCGCTGATGGGCTGACGTTGCTCCCGTATCTCGATGGCGAGCGAACCCCGAACCGACCGAAGTCATCCGGCTGGCTGAGCGGAATCCGCTCCGATGTTTCGCGCGAACAGCTCGCCAGAGCTGCGTTCGAGGGTGTCGTCTGTGGTCTCCTCGACGGTCTTGATGCGCTCACGAACCAGGTCGAGGGAAGTCGACGGGTGCTCATGGTCGGGGGTGGGGCGAAATCGACGGCGTATCGACAGGTTCTCGCGGACCTCTGCGATCTGCCGGTCCTGGTCGCTGATGCCGAGCAAGCAGTGGCCGCCGGTGCGTGCGTGCAGGCAGCGGCTGTCCTCGAACAGCGACGACCGGACGAGATCGCGAGCAGATGGGGCTTGGGCGGTGGTGAGCTGGTCGCCCAATCGGCGGGCCGGTCCAATGACGCGGCGGCGGCGGTGCGGGCCGCGTATGCGTCCGTTCGCGATCGCACGGCGTGACCGGCCGAGACCCTTTCAGCGTGCTCGGGGTAAGCCGCGACGCGAGCCTGGTCGAAGTCCGCACCGCCCGTCGTCGGCTTGCGTTCGATCTGCACCCCGATCGAGGTGGCAGCGCCGACGGGATGCGCGACCTCAACGCGGCCTTCGACGCCGTCGTTGGGCACGTCACCGGGCGACGATTGATCGCCGACGCCGAACCCGCCTCGCCCCCGGCGCCAACCATCGCAGCTCCGACTCGCAATCGGGGCGCTGCGGGGCCACGTCGATACCGAGGGCAGGTGCAACAGGATGTGCCGTCGTTCGTCATCGATGCGCTGCCGGCGGAGGCGTTTGAAGCGCTCCTGATCGTGACGTCGTGGATCGGAGAGGTTCTCGTCGACGAACCGCCCTATGCACTCGAAGTGCGCCTGTTCGAACCGGCTGAGTGCTGGTGCCGTCTTGATCTCGTGCCCGATGCCGGGGCGAGCACGGTCAGCCTCACCGTCGCCCAGATCGACGACAGACCGGCCCCTCTGCTCGACGATGTCCGTGACGTCTGGGTTCGACAACTCAATCAGCCGGGCGCGTTCCTGGAGAACTGACCGAACCCTTACAGTGACAGGTAGCCGACGTCGAAACGGGGAAGAATCAGGCGAGCACAGCGCTCGGCCTCGTCGTCCAACGGGTATCCACTGAGGATGAACGAGTCGATCCCGAGCGCGTGGTAGGCGCGCAGCTTGGATTCGACCTGATCCGGGTCGCCGGTGATGGCCGCACCCACGCCGCTGCGAGCAACACCGATTCCGGTCCACAGCGACTCTTCGACGAATCCGTCGTCCCCGGCGGCCGCGCGCAGGGCATCCTGGCGCTGGACGCCGACGGACGCGTGGTCGTGAGCGGCTTGCTTCATCCTCTTGCCTGCATCCGGGTCGAGTTCGCTGATCAACTCGGCGGCAGCATCGCGAGCCAGGGACTCTGTGTCTCGCACGATCACGTGCGTGCGCAGTCCGAACGCGAGGGTTCGTCCGTAGGCGGCTGCCCGCTGCCTCATGTCCGCCACGAGTTCGGCGATCGAGTCGACGGTTTCGATCCACATCAGGTAGCAGTCGGCGAACTGCGCAGCCACGTCGCGAGCATGTTCTGACGTGCCGCCGAAGTACAGAGGTGGAGGCGTCCGGGTGCGCGTCGGTGTGGTCGCGAGGTCGCACTGCCAGAACTCGCCGTCGAAGTGGACGTGATCCGATGTCCAGAATCGGCGGAGCAGATCCATCGCCTCTGCAGTCCGTCGATACCGGGTCGGCGAGTCGAGCGTCTCCCCGGCGCGCTCGCTGGAGATGATGTTGACGGTCAGGCGACCGTTCATCGCCTGCTGCAGTGTCTTTGCGGCTCGGGCGAACATCGGCGGATCGAACTCGCCGACTCGTACTGCCGGCAGAAGCCGGGCGGCGCGCAATGACGGACCAACGGCGGCGGCGAGTGTCCATGGATCCACGCCGGGCACGAAGCTGGACGGGATCAGGATGTTGCGAAAGCCGAGCCGGTCGGCGCTCCGGAGTACGTGTTCGTTGTATGCGAACGTGGCCAATCGAGTTCGGTCGACCACCCCCAACCGCGCCGTGTCGCCGCCGCACGACGGGGCAAACCATGACATTTCGATGGGGGACATTTCAGCCACGTCCGGCAGCCTTGAGAAGCCGATCGCGGATCGCGTGACCGAGCCCGCGTGGTGCCGGCAGGACAGCCAGCAAGGTGTCGAGCTCGCGGTCGTCCGCATCGCGGAGCCAGTTGTACAACTGCTGCGCAGCGACGACGAGGTCGACGGACGGGTCGAGCACGTCCACCCGTTGCCCGTTTGCTTCGAGTGCTGCGGCTCGATCCTCGGCCTCGGCCAGATGGTCGAAGGTCTCGACCCGGCACCGCGGGGCGTAATGCGATGCCAGCATCCCGCTCGCCCGGCTCGGCCCGGTTGATCCACCGATTTCACCGAGCAGTTCGCTGATCACCTCGTTCGAGATGCCTCCTGGCCGCAGGATCTGGGGAGGGGAAACGGTGCAGTCGACGATCGTCGATTCGACGCCAACCGGGCATGCCCCTCCGTCCAGGACGAAGTCGACGTTGTCGCCGAGATCGGCGACGACGTGAGCTGCGGTGGTCGGTGACACCCGCCCGAACCGGTTGGCCGATGGCGCGGCCAAACCCCCACCGAAGCGGTGGAGCAGATCGAGTGCGAGGGGGTGTGCGGGAACTCGAACCCCGACGGTGTCGCGTCCACCAGTGACCGCAGACAGGACATGGTCAGCCTTGGGCACGAGGAGGGTCAGCGGACCCGGCCAGCAGGTCTCTGCCAATCGGGCAGCGGCCGGTGGAACCTGTCTTGCCCATTCGCTGATTCGATCGGCCGACTCGATGTGCACGATCAGCGGATGATCGACGGGGCGCTGCTTGACCGCAAAGATCCGCCGGACGGCGTGTTCGTTGCCG
>JANOEM010000529.1:0-4741 GCA_031413195.1 Actinomycetes bacterium | reverse complement strand
ACGACGTCGTGGCCGAGGTGGGCGAAACAGGCGCCGGTGGTGAGACCGACATAGCCGGTACCAATGATTGCGATTTGTGAACCCATGTCCGTCGTATCTGTCCTGGTCGCTTTGCGGTTGCAGCAGTCTATGCGGTGTGATCGACGCCAACCGTGACGTATGCTGATATGTATGCGAACAACCATCAATCTGCCTGATGGGCTCGCCGATGCGGCGAAGCGAAGGGCGCACGAACAGAATCGGACTTTCACGAGCCTTGTCGAAGAGGGTCTTCGAGCTGTGCTTTCCGAGCAAACCCCCACCGTTGTCGTCCCGCTCCCCAGCTACGGACGGCGGGGCGGCAAGCTGTTGGTCGACATCGATGATCGAGATGCTTTGTGGGCTGCCCTGGATGCGCCGGACACGACGTGATTCTGATTGATGTCAACGTGTTGGTCTACGCGTACAGGGCCGAAAGTGACAGACACGACGCGGCTGCGAGTTGGATGGCAGAGACGCTCGCTGGCAACCAGGAAGTCGGCGTTCTCGACCTGGTACTTGCGGGCTTCGTCAGGATTTCGACGAACCCGCGGATCTTCGAGGATCCGTCTCCGACGGCCGACGCACTTGGCTTCGTCGACGCGATTCTGCAGAGCCCGAAGGCCAGGTGGATTTCCTCCTCATCCGTCACGTGGCAGATCTTCCACGAGTTGGTCGAGAGTGATCGCGGAATCCGGGGAAATCTGGTCCCCGATGCCTACCTTGCTGCAGCGGCGATTGCGAGCGGCGCTCGGCTCGCAACGTGCGACTTGGGATTTGCCCGATTCCCTCGGCTCGACTGGTTCGATCCCCTTCGTTGACATCCCGACCGACCGTTGGTCCCGCGCTGGTGGAGGGCCCGACCGGTAGCGTTTGCGGACCATGAAGGCGCGCAATGACAGAGCATCATTCGAGGAGGCCGACGTTGCGCTCGAGCAGACCCTCGACGAACTCGACGCCAATGTACCCAACTACAACGAGTGGCTGCGATCATTGATCGAGCCCGCGGCACAGGGCAACGTGCTCGAACTCGGCGCCGGTGTCGGCACCTTCACGCTCGCGTTGCTGCAGACAGCGTCGCATGTCGTAGCAGTCGAACCGTCGATTCGCGGCAGCGCTGTTCTGGCCGAAACCACTCGTGACAACGATCGGGTGACCTCCGTGTCGGGGTATGCCGCTGATGCCGCACCATTCGGGCCGTTCGACGGAGCCGTGCTGTCCAACGTGCTCGAACACATCGAACACGACGAGGCCACGTTGCGCGAGTTGTTGTCCCTTGTCCGTCCGGGAGGGTTGGTCGCTGTCTTCAGCCCCGCATTCGAATTGTTGATGAGCGACTTCGATCGATCGATTGGCCACGTGCGCCGGTACACCAGACGCGATCTTCGTGAACGGTTCGAGCGGGCGGGCTTCGAAGTCACGCAGGCCAAGTACGTCAACATGCCCGGATTCTTCGCATGGTTGGTCGTTGCCCGATTGTTCCGCCAACGACCGACCGGATCACGAATCAGCCGCTTCTATGACCGCACCGTCGTTCCGGTGACGCGTTGGGTCGAGGGCCGGATCTCGGCGCCCTTCGGTCAGTCGGTGTTGGTCATCGGTCGTGTACCGATGATCGCCGCCGAAGCCGCTGGCACTCGCGGCTGACCCGCCGGGTCGCCGCGGACATCGTTCACCAACAGGGCGATCAGACCGCCGATCAGCGCGAACAGAACGACAATCGCGACGATCAGCGCTCTCGAAACCGGCCGAATGTTGCGCGCCGGGACCGCGCCGGCCGTCGTCGCGCCTGCTGCCCCACCGGTCGGGTATTCGTGCTGGTGACCGCACTGGCGGCAGAACCGCTGACCCGCGAGCGCGACCGTCTCGCATCGTGGGCATTTCCACGTTCGGGCAGTTGTGTCCACGGGTCGGCACTCCTCACGCCACGAGCGGCGCATTCTGTCTCGCTGGATGAGAATACAATCGATGGAAGTGACTGACGCCGCAGATCAACCAGCCCCCGCCGAACCACGCGTCGACGAACCGACCAGTGACAGGTCGATCTTTCCGTCGATCATCATTCAAGGTCAAGCGCTTGCGCGCATCGAAGCCGAGATGCGTGCAGACACGACCGCCGAATTCGGCGGGGTCCTCGTCGGCAACGCAGCCCCGTCGACCAATTTCGTCCTCGTCACCGGCAGCCTGCCCGCAACCCCGCCCGTGCGCCCCTCGGCTCCGTTGCCGCCGCCCGAGCCGATGGATCCCGACGCGCTGGAGATCATCGACGAAGCAACAACGGACGAGGCAACAACAGACGAAGCAACAGCAGAGCCGCCGACGTCAGCACAGCCGGAGCCCGGCGCGCCGGTGAACTTCACGTTCACAGCTGCTGCGCTTGAGGAGTTGGCCCGCGAGGTCGCGGCGACATACCCCGGGCAACGCATCGTTGGTTGGTACCACAGCCACCCCGGCGTCGGAATCTTCCTGTCGGCCCACGATCTGTACCTCCAGAGTGCGTTCTTCAGCCAGTCGTGGCAGGTGGGATACGTCTTCGATCCGTTGCAGGCGCAGGGCGGGTTCTTCGGCTGGTCGGGTCGAGAAGTGGTGCGAGTGCCGCACTGGGAGGTCACGTCGATCGCCAACGCCCCCGGTGCTCATCTGGCAGTCAACGTGCCGGCGCAAGCGGCTTTCGCGGCGGCAGGTCGCGGCGACTCGGGTCGAGGGGTCGGGCTGGGCAGCGACGCTGTGCTGCCGGCGACGCCGAGGAAGCGTCCTGTCGGTGTGATCATCGCCGCAGTTCTCGTTGCCGTGGCGATCGTTGTCGGCGCCATCGCGATTCTGTCCGGCAACGATGACAACGCTTCCTCCAATACCGACAACAGCACGAACGCCTCCACCGGCGAAACGGTCGCCGCCTCCACCCCCGTCGTCACCGAAACGACAGCTGACCCCGCTTCATCCTCGACCGTCGAATCCGAGCCGACCACGACCACCGAACCAACGACTGGGTCGTCGGTTGGCGACGAAGCGACGTCTCCTCCTTCGATCACCTTTCCGGCGACTCCGAGTTCCGTGCAGGAACCCGCTTCCCGGGTCGGTGCTTCGGCCGTCGCGTGCGAGTCCTCGGCACCCGGCACGTACGAACCATTGGAGGACTGTTTCGTCCCGCTGAACAACGGCAACGTGATGGTGTTCGTCTCCGGGTCGTTGCGATGCACCGAACCGTCCGGTCAAGTGCTGGCTGCGGAAGCCCAGAAGTTCTCGATCGGCATACCCGCCGACCCGCTCGTTCTCGTCGCCGACGATGTGCTCAGCCCGACATGCATCGATCTCGCCTATGCGAAGAACGTGCTTGCCGATGGATCTGGCACGCTCGACGGATTGTGCGGTAGTTCCGGCACCCAGATCAACGACGGCACGCGGCGGTGCTTTGGTCACAACTCGTCGTCGGGCGCCATTGCAGCGGTGACCCGCAACCCCGTCGAGCAGACGGAACTCGTCGTCACGTGCTTTGCCTCCAGTGGTGAGCCGACCGGCGTTCCGATTACGTGGTCGACGACGGGAGTCGATACCACGTGGCGTGTCGATTCGGTCGTCTTCGACTCCCAGACAGAGCGGTTCGAAGCCACCGCCAGCAAGGACGCAGGTACCTCGACGGCCACGTTCGGCTGCGGATAGGCGTGTCGGGTATGACAGGCGGGCAATGCGCAACGTGCCGTGAACCGTTGCTCGTCGGCGACCAGTTCTGCGGGAACTGTGGTTCGCCGGTCGACGTTCGAGCGAACGCAATTGTGCCCCAGGCCGAGGCCTTTCGCCCACGAGGCGGCACTGCTCGAAAGGTGATGTTGGGTGTGGTCGCTTTCATCGTGGTTGCAGGCGTTTCCGGTCTGGTCGTGGCATTCATCGATTCCCGGCGCGACCTCGAAGCCGAACGCGAGAAGTCGGCTGCTGCCCAGGCCGCGTTGGTCGAGATGAGCAACACGATCAACTCCGGCGCCGATGCCGACGCAGCGTTGCAAACCCAGCTTGCGGCAGCGCAGGCCGAACTCGTGACTGCGCAAGCGACCCTCGCCGAGGCCCAAACGGACCTCCAGGTGGAGCGCGACGGGCGGGCAGCCGATGCAACCGCTGCTGAAACCCAGAGTGCAGCCGCAGTGGCGGCGGTGCAAGCCCAACTCGACGCGGTGCAGGCCCAACTCGACTCTCTCCAAGCCGTGTTCCCGCTCGACGAGAACGCGTTTCGAGGGGCGGCGCTCACGGGCGAGTTCGCGGTCACCATCCAGCCGGTCGAGTGCACCATCGTCGACTGCCTCGAGCTGACCTCACTCTCTCTGTCGTTCCCCGACCCGACCAAGGTCTCCGGCAATCGCGCCAATGGGGTCCTGTCGTTCACGGACGGGTCCTACACGGCGACCGGTGCCCTCGCGGAGGAACAGGCGCCGCTGTGCAGCGGGTCGGCAACGGATGCGACGTTCGTCTTGACGTTCCACGCCAGCCGAGTGGCATTCGCCGAGGGCTTGCTGGGAGCGACGCAGGCCATCGGTACCTATCGAGAGACGATCGACGGCGGTGTGTGTGCCGGTCAGTACCGGTCCTACTCGGTGTCGATGGTCAAGCAGTAGACCAGGCCAGCTGGTTTTTCCGAAGGCGCCATGGTCAGTACTCCTGACGGGCGAAAATTCTCTGTCGATCAAGAAGTTCAATCCGCCGAGATTGCAGAGTACATCGGAAATGCTTTTCT
>JANOEM010000528.1:0-7626 GCA_031413195.1 Actinomycetes bacterium | reverse complement strand
GATCATCGCAGCCTGCATGTCAGCGGCTGTCTCGACCCGGATCAGTTCGACCCCGCCGGGCGTCGGAAGCTCGACAGTGGACACCAACGTCACGAGCGCACCGCGCGCGGCAGCCTCCGCTGCGATCGCGTAGCCCTGTTTGCCGCTGCTGCGGTTGGTGATGACCCGCACCGCGTCGATCGGTTCTCGCGTTCCACCTGCCGTGACGACTACCCGAACATCGGCCAGATCCTGCTTGACGAAGGAACGTTCGACTGCAGCCATGATCCGCTCTGGTGATGCGAGCCTGCCTTGGCCGTGGTCACCTCCGGCAAGTCGGCCTTCGTCGGGTTCGACGATTGTCACTCCCCGCCTGCGGAGTACGGCCAGATTCTCTTGAACGGCTGGGTGCTCCCACATCTCGGTGTGCATCGCCGGACAGACGATGACCGGCGCCCTCGTCGCGAGAAGCGTGTTGGTCAATAGGTCCGTGGACAGGCCGACCGCATATGCGGCGATCAGCCTGGCTGTTGCGGGAACGACGACGATGAGATCGGCGCTTTGCCCGAGCCGGGTGTGCGGGATCGGCGACGTCTCGTCCCACAGGCTCGTCTGGACGACTTCGCTGCACAGCGCCGACAGAGTCGTGCGACCAATGAAGTGTTCGGCGTCAGCGGTCATCACCGGAATGACGTGGGCACCAGCATCGACAAGACGGCGACACACGTCGACCGCCTTGTACGCGGCGATTCCGCCGGTGACACCGACCACGATCCGCTTGCCGACGACGCGCAAGTCGCTTGGAGCAGGCACGCAAGCGTTCCGCTCAGACCGCGGTTTCGGCCTCGGGGGCTTCCGGAGCGACTTCGGCTTCGGGGTGGACGATGTCGATCGGCAGGATCTTGTCTGCAGCGATCTCCTCGAACCCGATGCTGAGGGGCTTCCGGGCGACCGAAGAAACCTGCGGAGGAACGAGTTGACCACCACTCTCGCCGAGATGATTGAAGTACGAGTTGATCTGACGGGCCCGACGCGCAGCGAGGGTGACCAGACTGAACTTCGAGTCGACCCGACCGAGCAGTTCTTCGATCGGCGGATTCATCATTGTGTCGTTGGTACGGGCCACGGTCAGCGATCCTCCTGGTTAAGTAGCTCGGCAAGCCTAACGGTATGTTCGATCGATCCGGCGGATCGCGGTTCTTGGCGATCAGCCCTCGGTCAGGTCGAGAGTTGATCCGACTTGTCACGACATGAACCGACGATCTGCAACATCTCGCCGATGGTCTGTTCGAGATCGTCGTTGACCACGACGTAGTCGGCCAACGACATTCCGACCGGCTCCTCGTCCTCGGCCTTGCGGAGGCGCTCCTCCACCTTCTGATCGGGATCTCCACGACCGCGAAGGCGACGCTCCTGCTCGTCACGCGATGGGGGAAGGACGAAGATCAGAATCGCCTCAGGCTCAAGGAGCTTGACCTGGCGGGCACCGTCGACCTCGATCTCCAGGACCACATCTTTGCCATTGGTCGTCTCGGGGTTTGGCGTTCCGTAGTAGTTCCCCAGAAACTCCGTCCATTCCAGGAAGCCTCGGGATGCGATCCGGTCCTCGAAGGACTGCCGATCAGTGAAGACGTAGGCAGCATCGTCCTCGCCGACACGTTGGCCGCGCGTCGTCCAACTCCGACTCAACCACAGTCGAAGGTCGCGTTCGACGAGAGACTTCACGATCGTGCCTTTCCCGACACCGCCGGGACCGGACACAACGATGATCAGCGGCTCGCCCTTGCTCACGAGAGCCGCTCCTGCACTACTTGCCGAGCTGGTCCAAGAGTGCGAGCTTCTGTTGCGCGCCGAGACCCTGGACGCGACGGTTATCAGCGATGCCGATGTCTTCCATGACTTTGCGTGCCTTGACCTTGCCGACGCCCGGAAGCGACTCGAGCAGTGAGACCACCTTGAGCTTGCCGACCGTGCTGTCGGTCATTTGCAAGGCCTCTGCCAAAGAGACTGAACCAAGCTTCAGCTTGGTCTTGAACTCGGCGCGGGCTGCACGAGCTTCGGCGGCTTTGGCCAGGGCATTGGCACGCTGTTCAGGGCTGAGTGCGGGAGGTGTTGCCATGTACAGACTCTACCCCCATCGACACCCTGACAGGGGACCACCGCTGGTCATCCGGCGCGGCCGGTCAGATCCCGAAGCCGTTCGACGCCGTTCGCGGCGGCCCATTCGAGCAGATCGTCGAGCACCTTCCACGGCGCGCGCGGATCGGCGAACGTTGCCGTGCCGACTTGGACGGCGCAGGCACCGGCAAGCATCAACTCTGCCGCGTCCCAACCGCTGGCTACTCCCCCGACGCCGATGATCGGTAAGTCCGCCAGCGCCTGGTGGACGTCGAAGACCGCCCTGACGGCGACCGGATGGATCGCTCGGCCCGACAGTCCCCCGCCGCCGTTGCCGAGCGCAGGACGCTGCGTCGCCGGGTCGATGACCAGGCCCAGAACAGTGTTGACCAAGGTGACGGCCTCGGCGCCGGCACCCTGCACCGCGGCAGCGACCTCGACCAGGCGGTCGGTGTTCGGGCTGAGCTTGGCCCAGCGGGGCCGATTGCACGCCTGCGTTGCGGCAACTACCTCCGCGCTCAACTGCGGATCGTGGGCGAAGATCCCTCGACGACCCTCGAGATTCGGACAGGACAGGTTGACCTCGACAGCGACGAGAGCCGGGCCCGCATCGGCGAGCTGCTCGGCTGCGAGACGGTAGTCAGCGACAGATCTCCCCCAGATGCTCGCAACCACCCGCGCCCCGACCGTTTGCAGGGCGATCAGGCCCTCAGCACTCCACGCGGTGATTCCGGGACCCTGCAAACCAACAGCGTTGATCATGCCCTGTGGCGTGGGGTGGACGCGAGGCGGCGGGTTGCCGCCCCACTCGTACGGCGCGAGAGACTTCGCGACGAAAGCGCCCAATGCGGACAGATCCCCAAATGGGGCCAATTCTGCACCGTGTCCGGCCGTGCCTGATGCGGTCATGATCGGATTCGGCAACGACAGCGAACCAACGCTGACGCCCGAGTCGATCGAATGCCGGTTCATCGACGGTGATACTCCTGCAACGTCTGCACCTGGACCGGCTGATGGGCGTGCTCGGCCAAGCCCTGAACCGCAGCCAGCGCGGCCTCGACCGTTGTCACAGAACTGACCCGATGGACGTTGGCCGACTTGCGAATCTGCTCGCCATCGGTTCGACCGCCCCTGCCCTGCGGCGTGTTGACGACAAAGCTGACCTTGCCGTCGGCGATCAGGTCGATGGCCGTGATGTCGGCACCCTCACTGAGCTTGCCGACGATCTGGTCGACAACGATCCCGAACCGCGACAGATAGTCGGCGGTGCCGACGGTTGCCGCGATGCCGAGGCCCATCTCGCGGAGCCGCTTCGCCACGACTATGCCCGCTGGTTTGTCGCCGTCGGCGAGGGACAAGAACACGGTGCCCGACGTCGGCAGAACCGTTCCGGCAGCGAGTTGGGCCTTGAAGAACGCTTTGCCGAATGTGGAATCGATACCCATCACCTCGCCGGTCGATCGCATCTCCGGACCGAGTGCCGTATCGACTTCCGGGAACCGGCTGAACGGCAGCACGGCTTCCTTGACGCTCACATGGCCACCACTCACGGGATCCACCAGAAGACCCTCAACACGGAGTTCGGCGAGCGTTGCACCGAGCATGACTCGGGTCGCGACCTTCGCGAGAGGCACCCCCGTTGCCTTGGCGACGAACGGCACCGTCCGGCTGGCTCGTGGGTTCGCTTCGATCACGTAGACGGTCGTGCCGAGAACTGCGTACTGGACGTTGATCAGCCCTCGGACGTCGAGGGCTGCGGCGATCGAGCGCGTGTACGACTCGATCACCTCGACGACCCAGCCCGGCAGCGTCTGCGGCGGAATCGCACACGCCGAATCGCCACTGTGCACACCGGCCTCCTCGACATGCTCCATGACACCGCCGATCAACACCTCGCCGGTGCGGTCGCGCACGGCATCGACATCGACCTCGGTGGCGTCTTCGAGGAACCTGTCGACCAGGACCGGCCGTTCAGCGGAGAGCCCGCCTTCCTTACCGAGGCTTCCGAAACCGGTCAACTCGGCCATAGCCCGCGCCAGGTGGTTCCTGTCGTGGACGATCTGCATCCCGCGACCCCCGAGGACGTAGCTCGGGCGGACAAGTACGGGAAAGCCGACCTCGTCGACGATCTGCAGTGCCTGTTCGAGATCGATCGCCGTCCCACCGGGAGGCTGTGGGACGCGCAGGCTCTGACAGAGTGTCGCCCACTTCTCGCGATCTTCAGCGAGGTCGATCGACATCGGGGACGTGCCAGCGATGAGACCGGCCGGTAGTTCGCCTGACAGCTTCAGCGGCGTCTGCCCCCCGAGCGACACGATCACCTTCGGCGGCACTCCCCCGCTGGCGGTGGTCTCTGCCGCGATGACGTTGAGAACGTCCTCCTTGGTGAGCGGTTCGAAGTAGAGCCGGTCACTCGTGTCGTAGTCCGTACTGACGGTCTCAGGGTTGCAGTTGATCATGACCGTCTCGAATCCGGCATCGCGAAGTGCGAACGAGGCGTGCACACAGCAGTAGTCGAACTCGATGCCTTGGCCGATTCGGTTCGGCCCAGACCCGAGGATGATCACCTTCGTCTTGGTGCTCGGCCGCACTTCGGTGTCATCCTCGTACGTGCTGTAGTGATAGGGCGTCTCGGCCGAGAACTCGGCCGCGCACGTGTCGACCGTCTTGTAGGTCGGCATGACCCCGGCGGTTTCGCGAGCCGCTCGAACTGCATCTTCGCTGGTGCCCCAGAGGTAGGCGAGTTGCCCATCGCTGAACCCGAGCCGCTTCGCCCGCCGCCATTGCGCCCGGGTGAGTTCCATCGTCGCGCCGTGCGACCACAACACCGAACGCTCTTCGATGATCATGCTCATCTGATCGAGGAACCACGGATCGACCTTGCACGAATCGTGAATCATTTCGATCGACACTCGCCGGCGAAGCAGTTCTCCGATCTGGAAGATGCGCTCAGGAGACGGGACGCTGATCGATGTCAGGAGGAATTCGTCGGTCTGATCGGCGTACTGAGCCTCGGCCGGATCGCAGTTCAGGCCGAGTCGTCCCTGTTCGAGGGACCGCAAGCCCTTCTGCAGGCTTTCCGGAAATGTGCGACCGATGGACATTGCTTCACCGACGCTCTGCATCTGGGTGCCGAGGACTCCGGACGTGCCTGGCAGCTTCTCGAAAGCCCAACGCGGGATCTTGGTGACCACGTAGTCGATGCTCGGCTCGAAGCTCGCAGGGGTCATCTTCGTGATGTCGTTCGGTATTTCGTCGAGGGTGTAGCCGACCGCGAGCTTTGCGGCGATCTTCGCGATCGGGAAGCCCGTTGCCTTCGAAGCCAGAGCAGAGGATCGAGAGACACGCGGATTCATCTCGATCACGACCTGCTCGCCCGTCGCGGGATTGACTGCGAACTGGACGTTGGAACCACCCGTTTCCACGCCGACACGGCGGATGCAGGCAAGCGCCGCGTCGCGCATCCGTTGGTACTCCACGTCGCTGAGGGTCTGTGCCGGGGCCACTGTTATGGAATCGCCGGTGTGCACGCCCATTGGGTCGAAGTTCTCGATCGAGCAGATGATGACGCAGTTGTCGTTGCGATCACGCATGACCTCGAGCTCGTACTCTTTCCACCCGGCGATGCTGGTCTCGATCAGGATTTCCCCGATCGGGCTTGCAGCAATACCGTTTGCGGCGAGGTGCGCGAACTCGTCCATGGTCGAGGCAATCCCGGTTCCCCGTCCACCGAGGATGTATGCGGGCCGGATGATGCACGGGAGGCCGATCTTGGCGATCACCTCGTGGGCTTCGTCCATGTTGCGGGCCACCCCGCTGTCGGGCACGCCGAGTCCGATCTCGATCATTGCCTGTTTGAAACGGTCCCGATCCTCTGCGGTGGCGATCGCCTCGGCGTTCGCGCCGATCAGTTCCGGCTTGCCGGGCACTCCGACCAACCCGCGTTCGTACAGCGTCATCGCGATGTTGAGCGCCGTCTGTCCACCCATCGTCGGGAGCACTGCATCCGGTTGTTCGCGTTCGATGATCCGGGCCACGACTTCGGGAGTCAACGGCTCGATGTAGGTCGCATCCGCAAAGTCGGGATCCGTCATGATCGTCGCCGGGTTCGAGTTGGCGAGGATGACCCGGTATCCCTCGTCGCGCAGGACGCGGCAGGCTTGCGTGCCGCTGTAGTCGAACTCGCAGGCCTGCCCGATCACGATCGGGCCGCTTCCGATGATCAAGATGCTGTGGATGTCGGTCCTCTTGGGCACGGCTATGCCACCGTTCTCTCTGAGGTCGAGGTGATAGTCGGCCTCACGGCTGGTTTGGGTCGCTCCAGCGCGGGTAGACCGGCCACCCGTGACGGCGTTTCACGTCGAACGTGTGTCGCCGTGCGCCAGCCCGAGGGATCGGTCATCATCTCGTCGAAGACGCCGAAAAGGTAGCTCGCGTCGTGCGGACCGGGGCCGGCCTCGGGATGGTACTGCACGCTGAAAGCGGCTTCGTCGACGACCACCATCCCTTCGTTGGTGTTGTCGTTGAGATTGACGTGGGTCACCTCGACCCGGTCACCCAGGCTCGCCGGATCCACGCAGAAGTTGTGGTTCTGACTCGTGATCTCGACCCGACCCGTTCGCACGTGCTGGACCGGGTGGTTTCCGCCATGATGGCCGAACGGCAGCTTGTATGTCGTCCCACCGAGTGCCCGACTGAGCAGTTGATGGCCGAGGCAGATCCCGAAGATCGGGACCCGACCGATGATGCCCCTGATCGTCTCCACTGCGTATTCCACCTCGGCGGGATCACCGGGACCGTTCGACAAAAAGACCCCATCCGGTGCGATCGACAGGACTTCTTCAGCGGTGGTCGACGCGGGCATGACCCGAACCTCACCCATCGTCGCGAGATGGTCGAGAATCGAGTACTTGATGCCGAAATCGAGGGCGACGATCCGATGGCCACGTCCGGCTGACGCGGATCCGACGGTGAACGGGTGCGGGGCCGTTACCTGGGCAACGAGATCGATGCCGTCGGTGCCCGGTTCGGCGGCCACAGCGGCGCTCAGCGAGCCGAGGTCGGCTGTGCCGAACGCGCCTGTCATTGCTCCCGTGTCGCGCAGCAGGCGAGTCAGTCGGCGGGTGTCGATTCCGGCAATACCGCTGACGCCATAACGCTTCAACAACGCGTCGAGGCCTTCCTCGGATCGGTAGTTCGATTCCCTTCGAGCGAGATCCCGAACGACGACGCCCCGACAGAACAGTCGACGTGATTCGAAGTCTGCAGCCGAGGATCCGTAGTTGCCGATGTGCGGCGTGGTGAAGGTGATGATCTGCCCGGCATAGCTCGGGTCTGTCAGCACCTCCTGATAGCCGCTCATCACCGTGTTGAACACGACCTCACCGCTCGAGACGCCCGATGCCGAAACGGCGCCGATCGCCTCGCCCTCGAACACGCTCCCGTCGGCGAGGACGAGTGCTGCCTCTTGAATCGTCACGGCGTCTCCTCCAGGGTGTAGAAATACTGCATGATCATACACCTCATTGC